>NZ_MAYF01000352.1 GCF_001684955.1 Chryseobacterium contaminans
TTTCGGCGATAAAGTAGATATTGATTTTCCTAAATATAAACAGCTTTTTTCAGAAAGCAGGAATGACCCGGCCAAATCATTACGGGTAACTCTTCATGATTTGGATAAGATAAATGTGAATGGAGCCATGGTAGATAAAAACGCCTATATCCGGGAGAGAGAAATGGAGATGAAGAAAGCAGTCAAAGAAGATAATAATAACATAGAGATAGATATGCTCCGGAAATAATTTTTAAGATAGTATATACCGGAAGAGCCTTTTTCTGCAAGAAAAAGGCTCTTCCGGTATTTTATGTCAATATCCTATTTTACCTTTTCCAGGAGATATAATTTAGCTCCCGAAAATGCCAGTTTAGGCATCAGGTTGCCTTCCAGAACCATGGTTTTATTGTTGGCATCTATCACTGAAATATAGTTGTTGGAATTGTATTCAATATAGTTTTCTCTTTCTTTGGTTAAAGGGTTTTTCCCAAACTCTAATTTGTATTTTACCCAGTCTTCATCTTGTGAGCTGCAGTGTACAGGTTTGTATTTGGATTTTTTAGCCTTAAAAATGATCTGGTCAAAACCTTCTGTACAGTCTGAAGTAAATGCGCCGTCAGGATTCTGATCTTTTGAAAAATCTTCAAAAGAACCCTTGTAAACCCCTACCACTTTCCAGGTTCCATCCAAACGGTCCTCATCTATTTTACCCTTTGCCTTGCTTACTGCCCAGCTGATCCCATTAACAGTTCCTTTTACCGCCTTATAGCCTATATTTACCGCTCCCGACACCACTTTAGTGGCAGTTCTTACTACACATGAATTTAATACCAGAACAGCCGAAGCCAGAAATATCATTTTTTTCATATTGTCAAATTTTCCACGAAGATAAGGCTTTCAGTTGAATGGGATGGAAGATTGAGGTGAAGGATAGAAGATGGGAGTAAAAAAACAGGGAGTTTCCAGTTTATATTGAGTCTTTCACCGGAGGAGTTTTAAGTTTTCAAAACGATACATAAGATGGTAATATATTTTGTTCTCCCGATAAGTTTTTCCCATTGGTAGAATAAACGAAAGAGGTGCCTCAAAGAACTTTTGAACCACCTCTTTTTCAATATAAATAGGGATTATAGAGCTAATTCTTTCACATATTTCTCCGGCATCCATATAAAGCATACCACTAAGGCTGCAATTAACAGTAATGATAAAACCAGGGTAGCCACTTTAAATCCATCCAGTTTGAATTCCTTTTCCTCATTTCTGCCGGAACTGTGAAAGCCCGAAAGACCATTAGTATTCGCGTAGGGTTGAGATACCTTTCCCTGAACTCTTCCACTGGCTGAAGAGAGAGATGAAAGAGATTCTATATTCCTGTTTTGATGAAGAATATCTGCAAATAACCGTTTGTTTTCCTGATGTCTCTTTTTTGCTGCTTCTACCTTTCCATCCGATTTAAGAGACTGAATAAGTTGATCTATTTTTTCCGAATATTGGTCATATTCTTTCCGAATAACCTCAATTCCGTTTTTAGATTCCTTTATTTTAGCTTCATTTTCCTGGTGTCGCTTCTCATTTTGAGCGATCTGTATGCTGAGATCCTCAATCAGCTTTGTTTTCTCATCTTTTAATCCTTCTTTCTCCCTTTCCAGATCGGTAATAGCGGTTTGAAGAGCCCTGCGTCTTTCCTCTTCAAGGTGATCAAGTTCCGTTTTAAAACCATTGGCATCTACAATTTTAAAAATCCTTTTTTGTTTTACAAATTCTCCAATTTCATGGCTTTGGGTGAAGTAGATCGTATCATAAACGTTCAGAAGATCAATGGATTTCCTGAAAA
Source organism: Chryseobacterium contaminans (assembly GCF_001684955.1). GTDB lineage: Bacteria > Bacteroidota > Bacteroidia > Flavobacteriales > Weeksellaceae > Chryseobacterium > Chryseobacterium contaminans. Next base: position 1,817 of record NZ_MAYF01000352.1, read on the forward strand.
ATGTCTGCAGCTGTGCAGGATTGGTTTCACAATAAACCACAAGATAACTATTACTGGATTTGTTGAAATCTACTTCATCAATTTCCCTGAGATTGAATCCTATCTTATCAAAATCTTTTGGCACCTGTATGGATAAATGATCAGAATGATTGACCATAATAGTTCCTTCTGAAAGGTTATTTTTCTCAAGATACCTCTGAAAGTCATTCAAAGCGTTGATAATAAGTCCTTCAGAAGCAATTTTATTTACAAAAAGCAGGCTTGATCCTATAAAAGTTCCACCCCTGTCTGAATTCTGTTCTTTGGCAAACGTATAAACAGAGTAGGAGATGAGGTTGCATCCCCCGGCATAATCTTTCCGGATAGAATAGATATTGCTTTGAGGAAAAAGTTTAATAGCATCCGTTTTTAGATCAAAAGTTCTGATTTCCTTGGCAATACTCTGGTTTGCCCCCAGAAAAAAAGATTGTCGAAAGCCATTTGGGTTCCCAAAAGTCCCGAATGCAGAGAAAAAATATGTACTGTCCATTAATTTGTAAAACTAAATTTTATACGTTCCCAGAATGTTCCTTCATAATCCAGATCATAGCCTGTAATACTTCTGTAGAGCCATTTGGCAAGCACTTCCGCTGTTGAAAGATTCAACAGGTCGATTTTTTCACTTCCTGTGGTATTCTGGATACTTCCAATGGTATAATACGTTTTGCTTAATCCATACGTATCAATGCGTTGGGACGTCATGGGAAGATGCTCAGAGATAAAAGCATCAAGAGCTTCGGCACTTTCCACATCCATTCTTCCGGATTTATCCCATTTGGAGATGACCAGAATGGCATTCACCGATTTTAAATTCTTTCCTTTTCTTTCCAGTTCATCCAGAAATTCATTGATCAGCGAGTCGTCTTTATACGCAGTTTCATAGCTGGTGACAATGATAAAAGTAAGCGGAATATTGGCATTCAGGAAGATTTCTATACTGCTGTGATAGCTGCCGCCTCTTCGGATATCATTGTGATTTTCTCCGGAGGTCTCAAGAAAAGTAAGATCTATAGGAATCACTCTTTTTGACCGGTTATTGGGTTCAAAAACAAGATCCAGACGGGTTACCTGATCCCTTGTCGTTCTGTTGGGAAGCACTCCCTGTCGGATATTTTCAAAAAAATCAGAAAGTAAGACATTTGCTTCTTTAGAGTTGGGAGTTCCCAGTTTAGGCCTTAAAACGCCGGCATACGAACGAAGATAATAGAGCATTGAAGAAAGGATCACAGACTTTCCTGATTCTGCAGTTCCGAAGAAAAAAACAAAGTTACTTTCCTTATTTCTGATATCGTTGGAAATGGTCTTGGCAATGGGAACAAAATCTGTTTTTGTATCATTTTGAAAATCAAAAGATAAAGGTTTTAGAGCTTCCTCAGTTTCAAAAGATAATGGTTTTAAATGATCGTTAGTTTCCATGGTTTAGTTATTAGGGATAATGGTTTTACCGCTTCTTTTGTTTGTAAATACGCTTCCGCCGCTGTTTCCACTGTAGCTTCCTGAATCTGTTACCAATAAAATGATAATAACGATCACAAAATCAAGTAAAATACAGCCTGCCAATACTACAAACTGGTACATTCCGAAGTTTTTAATGGCGTGTTCAAAGGCAAAACCGATTTTTCCGACCTGCTGCGTTTTTGAAACAACAGGCTCAAAATGGATTTTATCATTTCCAAGAACCGTTTGTGCTCTGCTGCCCAGTTTATTGTAATCCGCAAGCGATTCATCAATCAGGCCCTGGGATAGTCCATCCTTATCCTTTTTAGATAAAAGCAGAAGTTCCTGGATGTTTTTATTCCATTTAAAAGCGGCATTATTGATATCATTTTTCAGAAGTCTTTCTTCAGGTGAAAGATCAGAAACGATGTTATCAATCTGTTTTCCCATTCTTTCTGCAAGGTCTTCGTAATCTTCACCCACAGGAGTCAGTAAATCAACTTTCTGGCCTGTTAATCTTTCAATATCCTTAATCAACAGCTGAGCACGCGTCCCGATTCCTTTATTTCCGGGATCTTTGATTTGCTCCATCATCTGCTTTTTCTTGATCTCAATATTCTGAGTCGTTGCTTTATTGTATTTATAGCTCAGCTTCGATTCCACATCATTTTCAAGAGCTGTGAAGTTTTTATTGATGTCACGAAGCTCATCCGTATAAATATCCGTTTTCATAAACCTTGTATACAAAGCATTAAAATTAGCGATGAAACAAAATGAAGCAATGAAAATATAAATTCCCACCAGGCTTCCGGTAGGTTTACCAGCCAGTTTAGCATTTCTCAGCATCCAGCACAGAAATAGAAGCAGCAGTGACAAAACCAAGGCAATGACAAATGAGGCCGGGCCAAAGATCTGTTGCAGTCCAAGCCAGGTCTGGTAAAAACTTACGCTGATCAGAAGTAATGCAAGAATTCCCAAAAAGAGATCTGCAGGAGTCGTTTTTTTATTCATAATATATCTGTTGTTTGTTGAATGAGGTTATAAAAAACACATTGTTTTATAATGCCGAAACTACAAACAACAGCCTGAATAAAATTACGGAATCCCGTAAAGGGTAGTGCTTCTGATCCTAGCCTGAATGGTATTTATGAATTTATTTTCATGCGGATTTTGCCGCTGAAGCAATTTTTAAGATCAGAATATTTACTATTCTTATTTTACGGGAAAATACAAGAAAGATGTGAATAGAATTGAGAGTAAAGACTTTATACGCAAAGATACAGTGATTCGGGAGGTTTATTTTTAAGGAGGCTAAGATTGCGGTAAACCGCTGATGAAGCATGAGGATATTATGCATACGCTTAGTAAGAATCAATGAAATTGATTCAACTCTTTGCCCCCTTGAAATAGTACAGTATGAATAAAATCTTTGCGTTTATAAAACCTCTCAAAATTTTAGCCACGAATTCATGGATTTTTTATCCATTCGTGCATTAGTGGTCAAAAAATATTTTCAACTAAGTTTTTGTATTAAAACCTGTGCATATCTGTGGTTTTAAATTATTTTTTTTAAAACGCAAAGGTTTAAGGGGAATAATGAATATTTTAAGGAAGCTAAGAAACGCGACTTTGTCGCTGACGAAGCTTTATATCTATTCGTATGCTTAGTAAGAATCAATGAAATTGATTCAATTCTTTGCTCCCTTAAACTTTTACGGAATGAATATAAAATCTTTGCGTTTATAAAACCTCTCAAAATTTTAGCCACTAATACACGAATTTTTTATTCATTCGTGCATTAGTGGCTAAATAATATTTTTAAGTATTTCTATTAAAATATGTGTTGATCTGAGAAAATCTGTGGGTAAAGAAATTACTTCTCTTCAGCTTTTAATTTATTCACCAAAGGATTAGCGTACATTGCCAGGAAATACTCTTTAGAAACAGGATCAGACGGATCTATACGCATCTCCAGTCTTCGGATGAACAATTGTTTTTCCTGTTCTGTATACTGAGAAGCGTAAATGTCTGTATTGTTGAGCAGATTGTAGGCTATATATTTCGTAGGCCAAAGTTTATAATTCTTAATGATGGAATCATCAATCAATTGTACAACAGCCTGTAGCTGCTTGTTTTTATTCTCAATCGTAGCGGCAATATCATCCAATTCTGTATCAATAACATCACCCGCATGGATATGAATTCTTTTCTTTTGTCCTAAAATTCCGCTGAGTATGGTATTAAAATCCTCGTTTTTTCCTTTGATGTATTCCTCATCTCTGTGTTGTGCCAGCAATTGAGGCATTTTTAAAGAATCTGTAGGATCATATTCATAAGAGATGGAGATAGGAACAATCTTTAATGTTTTAAAATAGTCAATTAATGATTGGTCTCCGGCTGCCATAGCCAGCATTTTTAAAACCCCTTGCTGAGTGGCATCATTCCCGTCTTTAGCACGGCCTTCACGCTGGGCAATCCATACGGAGCGGTTTTCTTCGTGCAGCAGCATATCAATATATTCAGACAGGGTTTGTGAACTTGTAAGTTGTTCACGAATGGACAAGCCTCTTTGAACTAAAAAATTGCGGTTTAGTTTAGCCAAAACATTCAGGAAGTTTCTTTTCACAAGATTGTCCCCAATGGCTGAAGCTGTCATCACATAGCCTCCTTCCAGCAGAACCAGATTGAGCAGGGAAGTATCCAGTACAATATCCCTGTGATTCGAAATGTAAAGGTAAGAGGTATTTTTATCAAGCTTATTGAAACCTGAAGTGGTTAATCCTTCAGAACTCTTGGCAAGAATCTGACGAACGGCATACGCTACAAACTGATGCTGGAAATCACTTATGGAGTGGACCTCTTTAAACTGTTCCAGCCAAACCTGCTCATCCACACCGGGAAAAGTAAAGGTCATCAGTGCTTTCATCATCGGATCACGGGCTATGCTCTGCAATCTTTCATTCACTTCATGATCATGAAAATACCGGATTTCATCAAACTTCGACATGGGCTTATTTAAAAATTAAAACTTTTTGCAAAAGAACGAAAATTTATCTGGGGATTGAGTATAAAGGTTGTTAAAGTATTATGATTGGCGTAGAACTTAGAGAAATCATCTTTCGAATCAAAGTTTATTGTTCTGAGAAGCTTAACCATAAAAGTCATAAAGCTTTTGATTAAAAACACTTTAGTTCACTTAAGTTAGTTTACAATAATACCGTATAAAAAGTTCACTTTAGAGGAAAATCAAAGATTTTCTTTAGCCGCAGCCTGAAAGCAGAGCTCTTCTTAATATTCTTATATGCTTAATTTTTTCTTAATGGTTTAAGATGAAATATGTGAGGTTAGATTCCTCCGGAATGACAAATATTGTTTGTATCATATATTTTGAGAACCTAACCTCTTTTTGTCATTCCGAAAAATCTCAACAATATTATTCAAATTATATTTCTAAATATTTGAGTTGAATTCCTGCCTCAGTTTTCCATTCTACAGGGCCACTTGACGACCTTGCCAGTATAGCTGTTGCTGCTCTTGAAGATGATGTAAAGATGTAATCTTTGGAAAGTTTATAAAAACTATTCTCTATCTGTAAAATTCCTTCTTCTAACATTTTCCTTCTTTCTGCTACTATACTATTAGGTAATGAAGTTTGTTCTGATATCATTAGAAGAGAATCTTTGTAGACAACAAAGCCTTCAGTAGATGGACTCCCTTTCGCATCTGCTCCGGCTCCATTTTTACAGAATAAGATAAGTTGATTCGTCTCATTCTGTTCAACAGTTTCTTCCAGAGATTCAAATATCTTATGTCCTAATGATGCGGTTAATATTTTGACATTAGATAAAAATTCTTCCAATTCTGCTTGTTCCGCTTCAGAGAGTTCAGGTCGGGTAGGGATATTCTGATTAATTGTGTAGCGTTCTGCATGGATGGCCAGTTCATAGAGACGGTTTTCCAGATATTTTACCCCGGCTTTGTTCAGATATTGATCTTTACTACCAAAGAATAATACTTCATTCCAAAATTCTTTATTGGCAATATGGCTTGAAAGGCGGTCTGCAATCACTTCCGCTTCGCCAATATAAGCTGCATCTTCATTATTGTCTCCCTTACCAATCAGAATATAGACACCTGGTTTTCTAAACTCTGCTCTATTACTGAATTCTCTTACTTTGATACGGGGAACTCTAATTCCTATCCCCGTCCAGTTGCTAAGTTCTGCGGTGGTGAGACTGTTTGGGGTGCCATCTACGAAGAACAGGCGTATGGTTTTTCCGAAGGTGTTCATGAAATTAATAGTATTTACGCTTTAAATATATATATAAATTTTTATTGTGTCTACAATATGAATAGGAATTAAAAACTTTAGTATTTTAGTGCCTCCTTAAGGATTAATAATCCCTAATCAAATAATCTCATTGTAAATGTCAGAAGAACAAAAGAAAATATTAGAACAGCAGCTTTGGAATATTGCTAATACGCTAAGAGGAAAAATGAATGCGGATGAATTCCGAGATTATATTTTAGGATTTATTTTCTACAAATATCTGGCTGAAAAAATGGAGATTTATGCTAATTCAATATTGAAACAAGATAATATTCAATTCAGGGACATAAAAGAGAATACTCCGGAAGGGAAAGAATATATCGATGCAGTTAAAGAGGAAGCATTAGAAACGTTAGGTTATTTTCTAAAACCTTCTGAGCTATTTAGTGAGATAGCAAAACGAGGAAGTAGTGATTATGATACTTTTATATTGGAAGATTTACAAAAAATCTTAACCAATATCCAATTAAGTACAATGGGAACCCAAAGTGAAGAAGACTTTGATAATCTTTTTGAAGATATGGATCTCAATAGTACAAAACTGGGAAAAACTGCAGAAGCAAGAAATGCTATTATTGTAAAGGTATTAGTACATCTTGATGAAATTGATTTTAAACTAGAACATACAGAGCTCGATGTATTAGGAGATGCTTATGAATATTTGATTGGTCAGTTTGCCAGTGGTGCTGGAAAAAAAGCAGGAGAATTCTATACTCCCCAAGAGGTTTCTAAAATTTTGGCAAAAATTGTTACAACAGGAAAAAATAGATTAAAATCTGTTTATGATCCCACGTGCGGATCGGGATCTTTATTACTACGTGTTGCAAGAGAAGTAAAAGATGTCAATAATTTTTATGGACAAGAAATGAATCGTACCACTTATAATCTTGCCCGAATGAATATGATACTTCATGGAGTTCATTATCTTAAGTTTGATATTAAACAGGAAGATACCCTAGAACATCCACAACATTTGAACGATATGCCTTTTGAAGCTATTGTGGCAAATCCACCATTTTCAGCTAATTGGAGTGCAAATCCATTATTTTTGAATGACAACCGTTTTAGTCAATATGGCAAATTAGCTCCTGCTAGTAAAGCAGATTTTGCATTTGTACAGCATATGATTTATCATTTAGCGGAAAATGGGACAATGGCAATTGTTTTACCTCATGGTGTTCTATTCCGAGGAGCGGCGGAATTACATATACGAAAATATCTTATTGAGCAGAAAAACTATCTGGATGCGGTAATAGGTTTGCCTGCAAATATTTTCTATGGGACAAGTATTCCAACTTGTATTTTGGTCTTTAAGAAATGTCGTGAAGCTCCCAATGATATTTTATTTATTGATGCAAGTAAAGAATTTGAAAAGGTAAAAAATCAAAATATGTTACGACAGGAGCACATTGATAAGATTGTAGATACCTATCGAAATAGAATTGAAATTGAGAAATATAGTCATTTAGCTACTTTGCAAGAAGTTGCAGAAAATGATTATAACCTAAATATACCGCGATATGTAGATAGTTTTGAAGTTGAAGAAGAAGTTGATATTCAGGCTGTAATGCGAGAAATTAAATCTCTGGAAGTTAGGCGTGCTGAACTTGATAAAGAAATTGATGTTTATTTTAAAGAACTAGGATTGGTTTTTTAATTTTTTAATCCTTAATGTTTATAATAACGAAGTTTAAATTATCAAGATGACAAATAAGAAATTAAAAGTAAGTAACGTTCCCAATTTGAGATTTCCAGGGTTTGAGGGGGAATGGGAAACAAAGAAGTTGGAAGAAATTGGAGAAATTGTTACAGGTTCAACTCCTCCAACTAACAATAGATCATATTACGAAGGGGAATATTTATTTGTTTCTCCAGTAGATATTCAGACAAATAGATATATTGAGGTTAGCAAAACTACATTAACTGAAAAAGGATTCAAAAAAGGAAGAAAAATAAAAAAGGGTAGTTCCTTATTTGTTTGTATTGGTTCAACTATTGGTAAAGTTGGGCAAGCAAATAGGGATTGTATTACGAATCAACAAATTAATTCCATTGTCACATTAGAAAACAATGAAGATTTTTTATTTTCATTACTGGAATTTTATTCTCCAAAAATAAAAGCACTATCTGCAGAACAAGCAGTTCCAATTATAAATAAAACAACTTTCTCAAATGTTCAAGTTAATATTCCGGAACTTCCTGAACAAAAAAAAATCGCTTCATTTTTATCTTTAATAGACGAGAGAATTGTAACCCAAAACAAAATACTATTACATTATCAATCCTTAATTCAAAAATTAAGAAACGACATATTTAAACAGAAACTAAGTTTTAAAGATGATTTTGGTAATAAATTTCCCGAATGGGAAATATGCAAATTGAGCGATATTTCAAACAGAATAACTCAGAAAAATTCAGAGAATAATCAAAATGTATTGACAATATCAGCTCAGTTGGGATTAATAAGTCAGCTCGATTTCTTTAATAAGTCAGTTTCTTCGAAAAATGTTTTAGGATATTATTTTCTTATAACCAATGATTTTGCGTATAACAAGAGCTATTCAAACGGATATCCAATGGGAGCTATAAAAAGACTAAAAAGGTATGAAAAAGGAGTTGTTTCAACACTATACATTTGTTTTAGGTTTCATGAATCAGTAAGTATAGATTTCATGGAGCAATATTTTGAGTCAGGGATTCAAAATTTAGAAATTGAAAAAATAGCTCAAGAAGGTGCTAGAAATCATGGTCTTTTAAATGTAGGAATATCTGATTTTTTTGATATTAAAATTAATATTCCTTCTATAGAAGAACAAAAGCAAATAGCATCTTTTCTATCTAAAATCGAGTCAAAAATCCAAACCGAAAAAGCAATTTTAGAACAGCTTGAAACACAAAAGAAATATCTCTTACAACAAATGTTTGTATAAATTACTATACAAACATTTGTTGTAATAAAAACTTTTTTTGTTTTTCTAATTCTTGTAATATTTGTTTTTCTGTATTTAATTTTAAATCCATAGATGAAAACAAATTAGCAATTTTGATTTGCTCTTCTAAACATGGAATAGATAAAGAGAGATTAGCTAATCTATTAACTGAGATACTCAGAACTTTAGAACCTTGAGATTCTTTTTGAATTTGTGCTCTAACTTTTTGTGATTTAAATAAATACCCACAAAATCCAATTGAAAATATATTACTAATTGGTCGAGCTAAAATTGTATGTAATCCAGCTAATATTCTTTGATTATTTAAATTAATAATTTCAATACTTTTACCCACATCATTTAAGTCTTCTGAAGCATCTGCAAATATCATATCTCCTTCTTTACAATAGCTATCTTCACTTATCTTTGTGATATTTATATTTGAATTTATATATGGAACAATTTCTTTTTTAATATCAAAAAGAGTTTGAAATTTTGTATGAATATCCCCATAGTGAATATTTTTTACTGTTCCATTTTCATAATTCAGTTTTTCTCTAGAAAATGAATTAGTAACTTTAAAAGTAAATAAATCTTTCATTCTTTTTTCATGCCATTCTGGATAATATTTATCATTATTATCTCTAAATCTAAGTTCTCGGGTAAATATTTTTTTTATAAATGAATGTTTTGACGATTTTAACTCCTTAATTATTTTGTTTTGGGTTACAATTCTCTCGTCTATTAAAGATAAAAATGAAGCAATTTGCTGCTGTTCTTTTAAATTGGGAATAGATAATCTAATTCCTTTGATATTTTCAAAGTTTAAACCTTCTCGACCACTCCCTGTTTGTAGATTATTAAATATATTTTGACCTTTACTAGAAGAGAATATCGGTTGAATAAAACGTGGACTGTATTGTTGGGTTAATCTTATAATACAAACATGTTGATTAACATTTCCTATTTTAAAATCATTAGGGACTACACAACTTCTGCCCAATGATGCTCCAGTTATATTAAGTAATATGTCATTAGATTTGACAATACTATTTTTCATTTGACTATTTACTGATTCTGGAATAAATGTGGAGTTTTCTAGTTCTAATTTATCATTATTGACATTCTGACTACGTATAAAAAGTATGCCTTCTTTTATATATATAGCCTCACCACCTAATGGAGTTTTGCCACTATTCACTTTATTAGCAATATCCCCTAACTTTTTCACTTCCCATTCCCCCTCAAACCCTGGAAATCTCAAATTGGGAACCTTTAGTTCAAAGTTATCTGGGAGATTAAATATCCTTAATCCATTATTGCTTTCTTTGCTGCTTTTTTAATTTTAAAAATAATGAATAAACAAAAACAACTTTCAGAAGTAATTAACCTGTGGAAAGCAGACAAAAGACAGTATGTGAAAAAATCAAGTTTTTCAGCTTATATGCTTTTAATTGAAAATCATTTATTACCAGCTTTTGGTGAAAGATATGAAATTGAAGAAGTGGACGTTCAGAATTTTGTTTTTCAAAAGCTTGAAAAAGGATTAAGCCATAAAACGATTAAAGATATTCTGATTGTTTTAAAAATGATACTAAAATTTGGTTCTAAAAATAAATGGTTGAATTATACTCCTTTTGACATTCAGTATCCGACAGAGCGTGAAAGACATAATGTCGAAGTTCTAACTAAGGCAGACCAAAAAAAAATTATGAACTATATACAGGAGCATTTTACATTTAGAAATCTGGGCGTTTATATTTGTTTAAGTGCAGGTATGCGTATTGGAGAAGTATGTGCTCTTACTTGGGACGATATTGATACAGATAATGGAGTTATTAGTGTGAATAGAACTATTCAAAGGATATATGTTATAGAAGATGGGAACCGAAGAACAGAATTAATCCTTGATACTCCAAAGACCAAAAATTCAATACGTGATATTCCTATAAGTAAGGATTTATTAAGGATTTTAAAACCATTTAAAAAAATTGTTAATTCTTCATTCTTTGTATTGACCAATGATTCTAAGCCTACTGAACCAAGAACTTACCGCAGTTATTACAAAAATCTTATGAAGGAATTAAATATGCCTGAACTTAAATTTCATGGCTTAAGACATAGTTTTGCAACCAGATGTATTGAAAGTAACTGTGATTATAAAACAGTCAGTGTATTGCTGGGACATTCCAATATAAGTACCACTTTGAATCTTTATGTTCATCCAAATATGGAACAGAAGAAAAAGGCTATTGAGCAAATGTTTAAAGCTTTAAGATAAGTTTATTTGATTATGGATTAGGAGCTGTACAATCAGAATACTTTTGTTAAATTTATACAAAAATTAAAACAAAGCTAAGAACCTCCTAATTCATAATTATTTTGAGCAAACAATCCGAACAGGCTTTAGAAAGCCAATTGATTATACAATTACAAAAACTGGGATATAAATATGTTACTATTGTTGATGAAGCTGGTCTATTATCAAATTTAAAAGCTCAGATAGAAATACATAATAATATACGGTTTAGTGACAGTGAGTTTAAGAAAGTATTAAATATTCTCAATAAAGGATCAGTATTCGAAAAAGCTAAAACACTACGTGAAAAAAAACATCATATTATAAGAGATAATGGAGATAATCTATATTTTGAATTTTTAAATGTGGAACATTGGTGCCAAAATGAATATCAGGTTACCAATCAAGTGACAATTGACGGGACATATTTAAATCGTTATGATGTTACATTATTAATAAATGGACTGCCTTTGGTTCAAATAGAACTCAAAAGAATAGGTTTGGATATGAAAGAAGCTTTCAATCAAATCAATCGTTATCAAAAGCATAGTTTTGGAGCGGGAAAAGGACTCTTTCATTTTATTCAATTATTTATCATTAGTAATGGTGTAAATACTAAATATTTTAGCAATTTTGGTACGCATAACCAAGAATATCTTCAGACTTTTCATTGGACTGATGAAAGTAATAATCAGCTTAATAATATATTAAATGGTTTTACAGATACATTCTTGGAGCCTTGTCATATTAGTAAAATGATATGTAAATATATTGTGCTAAATGAGACTGATAAACGTTTAATGGTATTGCGACCATATCAGTATTATGCGGTGGAAAGTATTATAAAAAAGGTAACTGAAAATGAAATTTTGAACGGCTATAATACTGAAAGGAATGGTTATATATGGCATACAACAGGAAGTGGTAAAACCTTAACCAGTTTTAAAGCAAGTCAGATTTTATCTAAAATACCTGCAATTAAAAAAGTAGTTTTTGTTGTTGATAGAAAAGATCTCGATTACCAAACTAATCAGGAGTATGATAAATTTAGTAAAGGCTCAATAAGCTCAGCAACTAATACGGATGATTTGATTCAAAAGTTTAATGATCCTAATATTAGAATTATTGTGACAACTATTCAGAAACTAAATAATGCTATATCTGGTAGGAGCTTATTTAAAATGAAATCCATTCAAAATGAAAGAATGGTATTTATTTTTGATGAATGTCACCGTTCACAATTTGGAGATACTCATAAAAATATTGTTGGTTACTTTACGAATATTCAACTTTTTGGTTTTACTGGGACTCCTATTTTAGAGAAAAACTCGGATGGGATGAAAACGACTACAAGTTTATTTGGAAAGTGTTTACATAAATATGTAATTACTGATGCAATACGTGATGAAAATGTATTGAAATTTTCAGTTGAATATATTCAGACTTTCAAGAAGAAGGATCATATTATTGATTTAAAAATAGAGGAAATTAATGAATCTGAAGTTTTTGAAGCACCAGAACGTAAAGAAGCAATTGTTGATTATATAATTCAATATCATAATCAAAAAACACAAAATAAAAAGTTTTGTGCAATGATGTGTGTACAGGATATTGATGCGGTTATTCAATATTATGAGATTTTTAAACAAAAAAAACTAAATGGAGAACATGACTTGAAAATAACGACTATTTTTAGTTATGCTCAAAATGAAGACCCGATAGAAGAGCAAGCAGCTTCTCGATTTGACTTGGTTGCTGAATCTCAACAAAAATATGGAAATGACTATATTCCTCATCGCAGAGAGTTATTGGAAAAATATGTTCAGGATTTTAATGAAATGTTTAGTGAAGCTCAAGATATTAAAGATAATGAAGGCTTCTATAAATATTACAATGCAGTAGCGAATAAATCAAAGCATCCTAATCATGAAGCTGATATCCTTTTGGTTGCTAATATGTTTCTAACAGGTTTTGATAGTAAGAACCTCAATACATTATATGTGGATAAAAATCTGCAATATCATGGGTTAATTCAAGCTTTTAGTCGTACGAATAGAACGTTAGATAAAAATAAGACCCAAGGTAATATTATTTGTTTTAGAAATTTGAAAGAAAAAACAGATGAAGCAATTGCTTTATTCAGTAATAAAGAAGCAATAGATGAAATTATTGTAGAGCCCTATGAAGCATATGTAGAAAAGTTTGAAAAGGCTGTTCATAAATTATCAGAAATAGCTCCAGGAGTTGAAGATGTTGATAGACTATATACGGAAGAAGATCAATTACAATTTATTTTGGCATTTCGTGAATTGATGCGTTTGCACAAAAAAATGAGCCATTATACAGAGTTTACTTGGGATGATCTTAATTTAGATAAAGATTCTTTTATGAAATATAGCTCTAAATATCAGGACTTAAAAGAATCTATAAATCTTAAAAGCAGTGTTCAAAAAACATCAATTCTTAATGATATAGATTTTGAATTAGAGCTAATAAGGCGAGATACTATTAACGTGACTTATATTATTCAATTATTAATAAATTTTAAGTCTAAACAAAATTCTAAATCAAAACAAAGTATTGAAAAAGATATTATCAATCTTTTAAATACAGAAGTTTCTCTAAGAAGTAAAAGAGAACTAATAGATAAGTTTATTCAGGAAAGTTTGCCACATATTGAAGATAAAGATACTATTCCTAATGAATTTGAAAAGTTTTGGAATATTGAGCAAGAAAAGGCATTAGATGAATTAATCAGAGCCGAAAATTTATCTAAAGAGGAAACAGAAAGAATAATAGAAAATTATGTATTTAGTGAGAGAGAACCTTTAAGAAAAGAAATATTAGACCTTAGAGTAGAAGGTAGACCCAGCATTCTCAAATCTAGGGAAATTGGTGATAGAATATTAAATAGAATTGTTGGTTTCGTTGATACATTTGTAAATGGAATGGTGGGAAATTAATATGATTTACAAAACAACTCAATTATAAAAGGTCCTAGAAAAGGACCTTTTATATATTTTAGACTTTATATTATATCCTAGATAGTGATTGTTTCTATCCTCCTACACATCCACCTCCTCAACCTCCAAACCGGCAAATACACAAACACCACAGACAAAATCCCAGCCAACACCCCCACAACAACAGCCATCGCCGTAGCATCCAACTTATAATCCTTTGAGAAATTATACTGCCCTAAGAAAAGCATCGCTAATACCAGAGAACATGTAATCACGCCATGTAGAATACTCAGCTTGGTCATTAACTTTTTAATATTCAACTGTTCATCTACGGTAAATTCAATAGCGCCTTGTTCGGCGGCATCGGTTACTCTTTTGATGATGTCTATGGTGAGGACAACAGGGAGAAACAGGGCCATGGGTAAGGTCAGGCGAGCCAGATTTTGTTCG
>NZ_MAYF01000353.1 GCF_001684955.1 Chryseobacterium contaminans
TCTTGTTCTTTAGAAAATCAATTTGCTCCTGAGCTTTCCAGAAAGTGGTAAACTTTTTAAGCACCACAGGATTAATAATACCCGCAGAAACCTGCGAAGCACTTTTTCTTCCCTCAGAAAAGATCACAAAGGACTTATTATTCTTAATCAGCTGATGAGCTAAAAACAGCCCGGCATATCCATCTCCTACAATAATATAATCGACATTTTTCATATGAGAAATTTCATTTGTTTAAAGGTTATATGTAATCGCCTATATCATTGATTATTGATCGGCAATAAACAAAGGGCGATTTCATAATAAAAAAACCTGAGTAAAAATACTCAGGTTTTGTATAAATATCAAGTGAAATTTAGTAATTCCACATATCATTTTCCATTTCTAGGATCTGCGCCTTGATTCTATCGCTTTCTTCTAACTGATCGTCAGCATCTTTAGGGATATAATCTTTAATTGTGCCGTCTCCTAAACCGCTTGAAGATTTATAGATTACAGATGAGAATCTTCTTGCATTGATGATATCATCAAAAGATAAGTCTGCAGAAGAGTTTTTTCTGTTATAAACATAATTGTTTGCTAAAATATCTCTTGCATTAGGGTAGAAGATCCAGAACAGGTCAATAAGATCATCATTACTTGCAATTGGCTTACCATCTGGTCCTATAACTCCCTGTACTGCTGGGTCTGGTCCCATTGCTGCAATCCCTAGAGGTCTGTATTTCATTTGTCCGTCTCTCTTATCTACAAACCACATTCCCATAATTTTAAGAACTTTTACTTTCTCAGTAGTAGTCTTAAATACATCGGTATATTCTTTTTTCTCTTGTTCAGTTAATTGTCTTCCAGAGTTTAGAATATCGATAGCAGCATCGTTGATTCTAACATTCTCCAATCTTTTCTGGATTCCTTCTGGTGAAAGCTTTACAGTAAAGTTTTCATCATCATATACCTGCTCTATTTTACCACTTAAAGCTGCATCTAACAGTAACTGGTACAGAGATCTTGTAGGTGTAGAAAGAAGACCATCCGGGTTATCATAGTAAAATGGCTGATTGATCTTATCATTCATATCGATGATTTCCCAAACAAACATACTCTTAAGGATGTCTTTGTCTTCCACAAATCCATATTCAAGAGGCTTTACTGTTTTATCAATAATAGTATCACCAACTTTTTGTTTGTTCTCCGCTCTCATCTGTCTAAACTCTTCTGGAGAAGAAGCGTTCAGAATAGTCTGGGAAAATGCAAATCCCGAAACTAATACTAAAAGGGTGCTAATATATTTTTTCATAATAAATTACAATTTTAGTCCTATTGAACATTAATAATTATAGGAGTAATGTTTTTAATCTGTTGACCTTCTAATCCCTGAGCTGTTGCTTTGATATCGAAGATAGACACTACATCTCCTGTTCTCAGATTCTTAATTAATCCTGCTGCTTCACCTAGCGTATTTCCATGGATCAATAGTGCTGCTCTACCAGGTACTCTTACCATAAATTGTGTTACGTTAAACGAAACAGGGAAATCGAAGTCAGGAATAGCAGCCTGTACAGATTGGTTAGGAATAGAAGATGCCGGCATCGACAATACATTCTGTCCTCTCATCTGACCTTGAGGTGGCGGAACATTCTTGATTCTATATTCAAATACCTGAGATACTGTTTTTCCATATGGATCTACACCAGATAATGTCAATTTCACCGTAGTACCTGTTGAAGGTTTTACAATCCATTTACCAGGACCTGTATTTCTTACAGAAGCTCCCGGAGCTGACAATGAAAGTTTAGAGTTGTCTGCACCTAAGATAGATCCTGATACAGGGTTCTCCAATCCTCTATACATTACATTCATCTTATCAGCAGAAAGTAATAATCCTTTTTCAAGTTTTACTTCTCTAGGTCCGGCAATTACATTATAAGTATGCGTCCAAGGGAAAGATTGTGGTTTTCCTGAGGCATCAGTTAATGTAATCGTTCCAGATAATTTATGTTCTCCGATACCAGCTCCTGAAATAGGAATGATACCTTTACCATTTTCCTGTTTACTTACTCCAGAGATACTGATCTTATTGCTATTAGAATAAGTTCCCAGCATTACTTTTACTTCGGCCTGCTTACCAGCCTGAATATCAGTAGGTCCGGCAACAATTGGCTCATAACTTGTAAATTTGATGCTCGCATCTACTTTTTCCTGAAGCATTAACGCTAATGCATCAGATTGTACGTTTCTGGCATCGTTTTGGATAATTTCCAAATTAGATATAGCAGCAATTAATGGCTGATGATAAAATTTATTCTGGAACCAAGTTTTCTCATTCGGAGATTTTCCTTTTGGATATTCTGCAATAAGAGACTTGTTTGCTCTGTCTACTAAATCTTTAAGTTGCTCATTATTACCAAAAGTTTTATTGATGTAATCCCTTACGTCATCAATTTTACGTTTTAGTTCTAATGCATTAGGAGAAGGTGTATTTTCATCTCCTTCTTTAAAGAAATATTCAGTAGTTGCTTCGTTATTGTTAAGTGCAGCAAAGTTCTCACTTACATCAATATCTTTTCCAGTTTTAGGATCTTTATCATGAAACTCTGATTGTTTCTTTAGCAAATCTTTTATATCCTGGGCATGTTTTACTAATACATCAATCTTAGTTTTTAATAATTTGTAGTCTTCCCAAGGTTTTGCATAAGTATCCGGAACCTGCTGAGCCTTAGCTTCCAGCGTTTTTTCAAAGATCTTTTCGTTCTTTCTTTCTGTTAAAGTTCTGGTTTCGTTTAATGCTCTGGTAGAGTCATAATACGACCTGATGATTTCTGCATCAATATTTAGGGCCATCATCGCGATGAACACCAGATACATCAGGTTGATCATCTTCTGACGAGGGGTCTGTTTTCCTTGTGCCATTCTCTTTTCTTTGTTTTTTGATTAAATAGTTTAAGTTCAGAAATGGTTAGGAATTAAGACTTCATAGCAGTTAGCATACCACCATAAACTCTATTTAAGTTATTAAGATTAGATGTTAAACCTTGTAGCTCTTGATTGAATTTTTCAGAATGTTCAACAGATTTCTGCATGTCAGAAACATATTTCGTAGCAAATTCTGCCTGTTTCTTACCGCTTTCCAACTGCATAGCGTATAAAGCATTCATACTTTCCATATGTTGAGCAGCCTTGTTCAACTGATCATTATATTTGTGTGTAGAAGCAGAAACGTCAACAGTTTGATTGATTTGATCTACAGAATTTGAAAATTTATCGATTCCTGTTCTTAATCTTTCGAATAATTGAACATCTAATCTTGCATCTTCAAGCATTTTATCCAATTTGTTAGAAAGGGAGTTTTCCAGTTCAGCAAATTGGTTACCTGTATTTCTAGTGGTTACATTTGAATGTAACGGGTTTGGGTTCGCATGTTTATCAAGTAATTCAGGGTAAACATTTTCCCAAGCATAAGACTCTTCAGTTTTTGGAGGGTCGAAAGCGAAAATAATAAAGATAATCGCTTCTGTAATAAGCCCCACAGTAAGCGCCATATTACCGTTAATTGGTCCCAGAGTAATGTGAGTAATTTTAAGCCAAGCTCCAAGAATTACAATTGCAGCACCGAATGAATAGAAGAAATTCATCCAAGCATCTTTCGTCTTAAACATATTGAGTTAGTTTTTTTAATGTTAAATAAAATTGTATTGAAAAATAATTGTTTTGGTTTATTATCTGTTAATTCTTCTTGGCTTAACAGCTGCTTCAGGAATATCCTGTACAGTTCTAAATCCGATATAGCTTCTTGCAGAATCTTTTCTTTCCCAGTCTCTTGCACCTGTCATTAATGCATATCCTATATCTTTCCAAGATCCACCTCTTACAGATTTTTTAGTATCCTTTTTATCTTTAGTAGAAGGATTTAATGTAGAAGAGAATCCATAAGAAGAGTTGTTATATGCAGATTCTGTCCACTCAGAAACGTTTCCAGCCATATCAAATAACCCAAATCCATTTTTCTTAAATTTCTTAACTGGAGCTGTATATGTATAAGTACCTTTTTTCTCGTCTTCCATGTAGTTACCTCTCTTAGGTTTGAAGTTTGCCAGGTAGCAACCTCTGTCATCCATTAAGTAAGGTCCACCCCAAGGGTAAGTAGCATTTTGCATTCCCCCTCTTGCAGCATATTCCCATTCGATTTCTGTTGGAAGACGGAACTGCAATGGTCTTTGTTTTTTTCTTTTTAAACTTTCGTTATAGTCAGTTTTTAATTTAGATCTAAAGTTACAATAAGCTCTTGCCTGATCCCAGGTAACTCCTACAACAGGATAGTTTTTGTAAGCCTTGTGCCAGAAGTACTGTTCAAATAGTGGCTCATTGTAAGCAAAGTGGAAATCTTTTACCCAAACCGTAGTATCGGGATAAATCGCGATACTTTGGCTTTTCAGGTAATTGGCTCCTCTTTCGTTATCTGCAAGTGCAGCATCCATATCTCCCCAACGGTAAGTATATTTCAGTTTACTCACATCTAAAATTCTTTCGTTTCCAATTCTTGAAGAAGCAGGCAGATACATAGATTCCAGAACTTCTGCGTACTCTACATCCGGATATTTTGCAGTACTCCAGTGTAAAGGAATTTTCCAGTCTAATCTTTTGCTTGCGTCATAGGTACCGTCTTCACGGCCACCCTGACCTTCCATATATTCCTGATAAGGTGTTAAATTTTCTTCTTTTTTAGCAAGGTATGCATAATCTCCTATGCTTGCTCCTCTACGACCGCCTTCGTCACCACCTTCTCCGGCAGCTTCAGCGAGTAGAGTTCTTGCGATAGAATCTCTTACATAGTTGATAAATACCCTGTATTCTGCATTGGTAGTTTCTGCTTCATCCATGAAGAAAGAAGAAACAGTAACTGTCTTCAATGATGCTTTTTCAGGTGTATTTGTTGGATCCTGGTCTGCTAAACCAGCAACAAATGAACCTGCAGGAATTGCAACCATTCCGTATGGTCGTTCCGCAACAAATGATTTCGTTTTTTCTCTTGGTATCAATTCTCCTTTTGTTCCTGGCTTCCCTACAGAAGAGCTGCCACCACCTGAACAAGATACCGATGCTACCGACGCAGACAATAATAAAAGAAATATCCTTTTCATGTTAATTTTTATAATTAAGCCGTAAATATATAATTTTTTTAAGAAACTTTTAAGATTTTTTTTGAAATAACGGAAGAAATCTAAATTTATTTTATTTACAACTAATTTTTATTCCACAGTTACAGATTTTGCCAAATTTCTAGGCTGATCTACGTTCGCTCCTCTGTACACAGCAATGTAATAAGCAAGCAGCTGTAATGGCACTGATGCTACAATTGGAGAGAAACATTCTGAGGTTTCAGGGATTTCAATAACATAATCTGCCATTTCGCTAACCTGGCGGTCACCTTTATTAACAACAGCTATAACTTTCCCTTTTCTTGCTTTGATTTCCTGTACATTACTTACAATTTTATCATAGTGTCCTTTTTTAGGTGCTATAATAACAATTGGCATATTTTCATCAATCAGAGCAATTGGCCCGTGCTTCATTTCTGCAGCCGGATATCCTTCTGCGTGGATATAAGAAATTTCTTTTAGTTTTAATGCTCCTTCTAAGGCAGCCGGATAATTATATCCTCTTCCTAAATAAAGGAAATTAGTAGCTTTCACAAAATCTTTTGCAATATTTTGAGTCAGCTCATGAGTTGTATTTAATACATCCTCAATTTTCTTAGGAATTGCATCAAGTTCAGCAATTAAGCTCATAAATTCGGCATTTCCTAAATTTCCGTTATGCTTACCTAATTTAAATGCAATTAAAGTAAGAATGGTAAGTTGTGCCGTAAATGCTTTTGTAGAAGCAACCCCGATCTCCGGACCTGCATGGGTATATGAACCCGCATCCGTAATTCTTGCAATAGATGAATCTACTACATTACAAATACCATATATAAATGCCCCTTTTTCTTTTGCAAGTTTTAAAGCGGCCATTGTATCTGCTGTTTCTCCTGACTGGGAAATTGCAATTACAACATCTTTATCTGTGATGATAGGATTTCTGTATCTGAATTCTGATGCATATTCTACTTCTACAGGAATTCTTGCATATTCTTCAATTAGATATTCTCCGATAAGACCTGCATGCCATGAAGTTCCACAAGCAATAATGATAATTCTATTAGCATTTTTGAACTTCTCAACATGATCCCAGATTCCTGCCATTTTGATAATTCCTTCCTCTACAAGAAGTCTTCCTCTCATAGTATCATGAATAGATTTAGGCTGTTCAAAAATTTCTTTCAGCATGAAATGCTCATATCCACCCTTTTCAATTTGCTCTAAGCTTAATTTAAGTTCCTGAATTTCAGGTTCAATTTTAGAGTTTTCGTTGATAGTTCTGATATCTACACCTTTTTCCAAAGAAATGGTAGCCATATGCCCTTCCTCAAGATAAATGGCTTCTTTTGTAAATTCCACGAAAGGAGAGGCATCAGAAGCAATGAAATATTCTTTATCACCAAGTCCAATTGCTAATGGAGACCCCAATCTTCCTACAACCAATACTCCCGGATAATCTTCGTGAAGTACTGTTATAGCATATGCTCCATATACTTCATTTAAAGCATATCTCACTGCTGTAGGGAAATCAATCTCAGGATTAAGATCCATAAAATACTGAACAAGGTTTACCAATACTTCAGTATCTGTTTCTGATTTGAAAGTAAATCCCTTTTCAGTAAGCATTGTTTTAATAGTATCATAATTCTCAATAATACCATTGTGCACCAGTGCTATTTTTCCATTATTTGACAAATGTGGGTGAGAATTTCTATCACTCGGAACTCCATGGGTAGCCCAACGGGTGTGTCCCATACCAATCTTCGCAGTTCCTTTTAATTGCTTCGAAATATTCACTAAATCCTCTACTTTACCTTTTGTTTTTTCTACTTCAAATTTGTTATTTGAACCTTCTAAAACAATCCCGGCACTATCATACCCTCTGTATTCCAGTCTTCTAAGACCGTTAATTACAATCTCATACGCATCCTGAAAACCTGTATATCCTACTATTCCGCACATATTTATTTTGTCTTGTGTTTATTGTGTTTTATTTATTATTGGCTGTTGAATAAGTAACTACCAATTTAATTCTATTTTGTTCATTACTAGAATCACTTCCTATTAATACAACTCTGTTCATATCAGTAGCTCTGCTAGTATATCTCGCTCCATAAGGATTTCCATTGTTTTGAGGGTTTTTCACAAAAGTCCCCAGATTAAACAGCAAAGGATCATTGGGATCCAAAGTAGGAGTACCGTCTTTACCTTCAACAATATTCTTAATTGTTTTTGTTACTACAATGTCATAATATTCAGGAGTATCATCTTTCTTAGCATAATAGTAATACAACGGGAATCCTGCATTTGTATCTGATGTGAAAGCAAGTTTAGAATAATCCATTTTGCCATCTTTATCATATGGAAGATTAGTAAGCGTAAATTTACGGTTTGCCGCTGTAGATTGAGCATTAACAAATGTATTATTCATGTCTACATATACCCTGATTCTAGCTCCTACAATAGCTGCTTTATTATTCTTAAAATTATCTCTCAGATCATTAATAATATTATCTGGAATTTTTACTCCCATAGAAGGTCCTCCCATTCCCTGAAGGTAAATTCTGGAATCACCATCTTTTGTAAATGTTGGTATCGCATTACCAAGAGCAGAAGTACTTCTGTCATAAGTATACTGTCCTAAATGAAAGTTATTACTTCCCAAATCAAAGTTAATTGTTTCCCGAGATCGGGTTACTGTACCATTTACCGTTTTATCAGATTTATAGTACATAATAAGCTGCATATCATTAGGTGAAAACTGGAAAAGATAACCGTCATTCTCTTCTACTGAAAGTTTGATTCCGTTGAAATATCTTGTAAAGTTTGCCGCATCCTGAAGCACCGGTTTTCCTTTTTGATCAAGAATTTTCTGCTGGAAGAAAGTTTTATCCAGATTTATTCTAAAACCTAACTTAGCTTCAAATACGGGAGTATTATCTGATTTTTTATTAATAACAACACTGCTTACATTTCCGTCAAAAACGCCAGATCCAAGTAAAGCACCCGTAGTTACACCACTGGCAGTAGAACGGGTAAATTCTGTTTTACCAGCATCTAAGAATGAAGTTACTTCATTCACATTAATTTTCATGGACTTAAAAGCATCGCCATCTTTACCATATTTAAAGATTGGATATGTTTTCTTTTCAATGGATACTGTTGCTTTGTCATTTCCAACAGGAAAATCATCCTTGTCATAAGCACCAGGCGCTACTACCTTATCAGCCATATAATAGGTATCATCTGCTGTATTTGCTGGTGTTCTTATTACCATTACAACAGAGTCTACCACAGGATTATCTCCAAAATCAAAGCTAGCCGGCATTCTTAATTGAGTAATATAAGATGCTTTCTGCATTCCGAACTGACCTTCTTTAAAAGCTCCCAGAACACCCACAGTAGAACCTCCTGTAGCAAGCAATCCTAATGCATCACTTCTGATAGAATCATTATTATTGATATTATACGCTATAATTGGCAATGCAAGTTCATGTGCATTTGCAGCATCTTTATCAAAGAGCTGCTGTCCAAGAGAATCCGGGTCTGGTTCACAGTTATAAAGAAGTGCACTTCCGAAAACCGCCATTAAAAGCATGGCGAAAGTCCTTTTAAGAGTATGAGTCATTAAAAATGTGTTTTTTTTAATAAAGTTGATTTATAGAATCTACGTCAAGATACTCCGACTTTTGAGTCGCTGTTTCATTGAAAGCCTTATCAAGATCTTCATCAAGGAATTCATCTCCCTTTACAACAGTATCTACATAGTTCATACTTTCGATAACAAAACTTTTGATCGTTGGGTTATCTAACGCTTTTAATCCTGAAATATTATCAAACTTAAGCTTTTCAGCAATCTTTTTATCAAGATCAGCTTCTTTCTCATTGTATAAGGAAAGAACGATTTTTGCATCCTTGAAATAAGTATCTGATTCGTAGTAAGTCTTAAGATAAATTGGAACAAATGAAGACATCCATCCATTTAGGTGGATAACATCCGGTACCCAGTTCAGCTTCTTGATGGTTTCAATTACTCCTCTTGCAAAGAAAATAGCTCTTTCGTCATTATCATCGAAAGGGTTTCCTTCGTCGTCGAAATAATATTGTTTTCTTTTGAAGTATTCTTCATTGTCTATAAAGTAAACCTGCAGTCTTTCCCCCGGAAGAGACGCTACTTTAATGATAAGTGGCTGATCCAGATCATTGATGATAATATTCATCCCTGAAAGACGGATCACCTCATGAAGTTGGAATTTCCTCTCACTTATTTGTCCAAATCTTGGCATAAAAACTCTTACATCATTGCCTTCATTGTGCATCTTAAGCGCCATTTTGTTTACCACAGCGGCCATATTTGTATCTTCCTGGTATGGAAACATCTCTGTAGTAATGTACAGTATTTTTTGATTCGGCATAAACTTTCTATCTAATTTTTGTAAAAATGCTTTAATGTGCAAAATTACAAAAAAACATCCAACATTATTTTAATTAACATTTTTTTACGAAAATTCCCTCTGGCAAATTGGTAAAAACACATTTTATTATATGATATTTTTAGTATTTTTGAATAAGTATTAAAATAAACTATGGAAGTTATAAAAAACAGGAAGACCCTTCAGGATTTCATTGAAAGACAGAAGGAAATGGGAAAAAGAATTGGCTTTGCCCCTACGATGGGAGCTCTGCACAAGGGACATCTTTCCCTGTATGAAGAAGCAAAAAAGGAGAATGACCTTGTTATTTCTTCAATTTTTGTAAATCCAACCCAATTTAACAATTCTGAAGATCTTGAAAAATACCCGAGAAATATTGACAGGGATATTCTGATTTTGGAAAAGTCCGGATTGGTAGACGCTGTTTACATTCCTGAAGTCAGTGATATTTATCCAGAAAAAACAGAAAGCCAGCATTATGATTTTGATGGATTGGAAAATGAAATGGAAGGAAAATCCAGGCCAGGGCACTTTGATGGTGTAGGAACCGTTGTAGAGGAATTATTCAGACAGGTTCAGCCTGACAATGCCTATTTTGGAGAAAAAGACTTCCAACAACTGGCTATTATCAGGAAAATGGTTGATAAAAAACATCTTCCAGTTAAAATAAAAGGAGTTCCTATTTACAGGGCAGATAACGGTTTGGCATTAAGTTCAAGAAATCAAAGACTTCATGAAGATAGAAAAGAAGCTTCTAAAGTTATCTATGAAACCTTAAAAAAAGTAAACGATTGGTTCAGAACAGTTAGTATTCCTGAAATCAAAGAGAGAGTAACCGATATTTTTGACAATCAGCAAGGAATGCAACTGGAATATTTCTTAATTGCAGACGAAAACACGTTACAGGAAACTGATTTCTTCTATAAAGACAGAAAATTCAGAGCCTTCATTGTTGTGGTTGTAGATGGAGTTAGACTAATTGACAATATGCATCTGGACTAATAAATACTTCGCAAAGGCTATTGCTTAATATAACACAGCTCTGATCATATAATGGTCAGAGTTTCTCATTTAAACTACCGCCCAAACATATTTCCTCCTCCTGACCTCATATATACCAAGAGAGTATCAACAACATAATAAAGAAATACTAAAAACAAAGGCATTATAATCACGATGAGAGTATAATAAAAATTTTTGCAATTCTCGAATATTTATTCACTTCTACCCAATCCTGTTGTTCTTTATTTTCCGAATAGTAATTAATGAAAAACACAAGAGCTGCTATACCAAAAATATTTAAAGGAAAAGCTATTACTGCCAATACAGATGATAACATCAACCATGTCTTTGCAGGTTTGTCAGACAATACCTCTCTTGATTACCTAATATTTTCAAGCCAATTATTTTTTGTGGATATATTTCAAATATACAAACAGATTTCAAAATTGGATAGATTATATATAAAATCAAAGGCCTCCGGAAGGAAGCCTTTGAAACACCAAATCACAAAATATTAATATGAAAAAAATTTACTTTTCAGTAAACTTGTGACCCGGCTGGGATTCGAACCCAGGACCCATACATTAAAAGTGTATTGCTCTACCAGCTGAGCTACCGAGTCGGCCACAATTAAGAATATATTCTTAATTATAATTTTTCTTTGCAGTGCCTGCGACTGGACTCGAACCAGCACATCCTTAGGAAACCACCCCCTCAAGATGGCGTGTCTACCAATTTCACCACGCAGGCAATAAAATCACAAAATATGTAATATTTATTGCTAGTGACCCGGCTGGGATTCGAACCCAGGACCCATACATTAAAAGTGTATTGCTCTACCAGCTGAGCTACCGAGTCGGCCACTTTACTAACAAATTTTCATTTAAGTAATGTCCTTTGTTTTAAGTGGTGCAAAGATATGACTTTTTTCTTTATCTCAAAACTTTTTCGCAAATTTGTTTAAAAAAAATTCATGATAATTTCACTAATTGGTTACATGGGAAGTGGCAAATCCCACATTTCCAAAATATTAAGCGATAAAATAAACTTCAAACTTATTGATCTTGACAAAGAGATTTCCAGGAGAAATAAATTAACGATTCCTGAGATTTTTGAAAAAAAGGGAGAAATTTACTTTAGAAAACTGGAAAGGGAGGCACTTGAAGAAATACTGGCTTCAGAGGAAAATGTGATCCTAAGCCTTGGAGGCGGAACTCCAGTTTATTATAACAATATGGAAATTATCAATCATAATTCCAGAAGCGTCTTTTTAAGAACCTCTGTAGGAACACTGGCTGAAAGACTTTCCAAACAAAAAGAAAAAAGGCCGTTAATTGCCAATATTTCTGATGAAGACCTGCCGGAATTTATTGCCAAGCATTTATTTGAAAGAAATCAGTTTTACAGTAAAGCTCAGTTTACTGTAGGGACTGATGGCAGAGAACCTGAAAACATTGTTAAAGAAATAATAGAAAAGCTCTATCTCTAGAGCTTTTTATTTTAACCTTCTTCTTCGCTTTCATCATCTGTTTCTCCGAAGAAATCATCCCAATCGGTAAAGTCAGCATCAATATCGTTGCCTACATAGTCATCCATATCTCTTCTGTCTTTCTTCGTAGGTCTTCCCTCTCCTTTGTTTCGGTAATAATCCTGGGTCATTTTACGAAGTTTCAGAAGCTCATATTGTTCCTTATCGGTTACATCCTGTATATGGAGTGGGACTAATTTGGCTCCAATCCTGCTTTTAGGAATCTGCAAAACCTTTATTTTATAATCAATCTGATTCTTGCGGATTTTAATTATATCACCTTCCTTTACCTCCTTAGATGATTTTATGGCAGACGTTCCCATAGAAACTCTATTCTTTTTAATCTCCTCAGCTGCAATACTTCTCGTCTTATAAAAACGAATGCTCCATAAAAATTTATCTATTCTCATATTTTTTTATACTTTTGCCGTTATATTATTTGTAAAGTAATTAAAGTTTTTTGAAATGAAAAAAATATTTTTATATATCCTTGCCGGATCTTTGTGTTTTTCCGCATGTAAAAAAGATGATGAAGTACCTACATATCAGGAACCGGAAGACATCAATGTTCAAAACAGCTATGATGATCAGGCCATTACGAAGTTCATGAATGAAAATTATCTGGATGCTCAGGGAAATATAAAAGCTTTCAGCGCTACAGATACTTCTGATGATAATGAAAAGAAATTATCTCAATTGGATTTTAAAACCCTTCCTTCAGGAACAATTTATATTATGAGGGACGGAGCACAGCCTGCTTCAGGGGAAGCACAGGAAATTAAAGATAGTAGTGTTATCAGAATAATGGGAAGAGCTTATGCTTACCAGGCTATTGATAATAACGGAACTGTTTTATTTTCTGCTCAGACTCCATTTTTAAATACTATAGACGGAGGAAATACAATTCCAGCGGTTGATCCTATGTTCTTTTATGTAAAGAAAAAAACTCGTACTGACTTAGGTAAAGAAAGTAGTTATTTTGAAATTGCAGGATTCAAGGAAGCATTAAAAAAGTTTGGAGCTTTTAACCTTCCAAATGAAGCTCCTTACAACTTGCAAGGAGTAATTATTGTTCCATCAAGAGCCGCTTTTGGAAGAAATGCACACTATCCTTATCAAAGCATATCTTACAGAAACAAATCATTCGTTTTCAATTTCCAGATATATGGAAGCAGAGACAGACTTTCGAATGAAGAATAATAAAAACAAACCGTCTATAAAAGGCGGTTTTTTATTTACTTATTTTCTTCTATAAAGCAACAAAATTAAGACCCCTTATTCTTTCTTTACGCGAGATCTATCGGAAAGTGATATTAGTTCTTAATGAGTATAAAATATTAGACATAAAAAAAACAGATTAGAATATCTAATCTGTTTTTTTGTTTATTAAAATGCCTTTAAAGCTGATTATTCTCAATTATTAAGATCTCGCTTTTTGCTTTACATTCCCTAAAATATCAGGGAAATAAAGATCTGCAAGGTGATCAAATTCATCTCCTCTCATGAACATGGTAGCATCTACTTCTTCATAAGAACTTCTTCCTGCTGCTGCAATCAATTCATTACAAGTATGAAGGGTATTTTTATGGAAATGATATACTCTTTCACTTTTATCCGTAACATCTAATCCCTTAATCAACATTTTATCCTGGGTAGCAACTCCCGTAGGACAGTTGTTTGAATTACATCTTAAAGCCTGGATACATCCCAGCGAGAACATAAATCCTCTAGCGTTGTTACACATATCTGCCCCCATGGCAATGGCTCTTAAAATATCTAAACTTGTAAGGACTTTTCCACTGGCAATGACTCTCAGTTTGTTTCTTACGTTATAATTATTAAGGGTTCTGTTGACAAAGATCAGGGCTGGTTCCAAAGGCATCCCTACTCCATCCGAAAATTCTGGTGGTGCTGCACCTGTTCCTCCTTCTGCTCCATCAATTGTTATAAAGTCAGGGTAGATTTTCAATACATTCATCTGTACACAGATATCTTCAAATTCTTTCGTATCTCCAATACAAAGCTTGAATCCAACTGGTTTTCCTCCTGAAAGTTCTCTTAATTCCTGTACGAACCTCAACAATCCGGCTGCATCAGAGAATGCCGTATGCGATGGTGGTGAAATAACCGTCATTCCAGGTGTTACGTGACGGATGGCTGCAATTTCAGGTGTATTTTTTACCCCAGGAAGTACTCCTCCGTGTCCTGGTTTTGCTCCCTGTGATAATTTGATCTCAATCATTTTCACATTTGGAAGCGTTGAATATTTTGTAAACAGTTCAGGATTAAATTTTCCTTCTTCATCACGGCACCCAAAATATCCTGTACCGATCTGCCAGCATAGGTCTCCGCCTTCAAGGTGATAAGGTGAAATTCCTCCTTCTCCTGTATTATGGAAGAAATTTCCTTTTTTAGCACCTCTGTTCAGGGAAATCTGAGCCCTGTCACTTAATGCTCCAAAACTCATTGCTGAAATATTAAATAATGAGGCATGATAAGGTTGTGTACACTGTTCTCCTCCTACCCACACTCTTGGAAGTTCTTCTGATGGGGATTTTGCATAAATCGAATGCTTGATACCCTCATATTTTCTGTGATTTACTTCCAACTGTGTTCCAAAGGCTACAGTATCACTTAAATTTTTAGCTCTTCTGTATACTGCTGAACGCTGATTTCTTGGAAACGGTTTCCCATCTGTCTCCCTTTCGATGAAATATTGCTGCATTTCGGGTGAAATACTTTCAAAAAAGTACCTAAAGTAGCCCAGTACAGGGAAGTTCCTCAGAATAGCATGTTTCGATTGGTAAGCATTGTAAACACCCAATGCATAAATAGCGGATAGCAGCGTCGGTATCCAGTAATGCGCTTTTATCAGCAGCGCTACAATCCAGGTAGCAGCTACTAATACAATTCCCCAAGATAAAAACTTATCTCTCATGAATGTAGTATTTAAAGTTTAAAAATAAATTTAGTAGAAATTTTGCAAAGAGCCTATGCTTTTGCTAAAAAACTTTCGTAGGAAGATTGCACAGAAACCGTGCCATCTGACAGGATTTTTTCTAAATTTAGAAATTCGATTTGATTTACGGATGCAGGATCAAAGTCTTTCTGAACCCTCACATAGTTTTCTGTGAAGCCAAACATTTTCCCGTCTTTATTTTCATGCTCCCAGAGTACAGGAAGCGTTTTTCCCAATTGTGTCTGATAAAATGCCATTTTTTTCTTTTCGGAAAGAATTCTCAGCATTTTATTACGTTTTTTTCTTTCTGCTATCGGAACTACTCCTTCCATTGCTGCAGCTTCGGTATTTTCTCTTTCAGAATAAGTAAATACATGAAGATAAGTGATAGGAAGTTCATTCAGGAAGTTATAGGTTTCCAGGAACTTCTCTTCTGTTTCTCCAGGGAATCCTACAATAACGTCTACACCAATAGCAGCGTCAGGCATTACCTCACGGATTTTATTTACCCTGTCATTGTATAATTTGGTCAGATAACGACGTTTCATTTTTTTCAATAAATCATCGCATCCGGATTGTAACGGAATATGGAAATGCGGAACAAAGCTTCTGCTTTTAGAAACCAGTTCTATACTTTCGTCTTTTAAAAGGTTAGGTTCAATGGAAGAAATACGGATTCTTTCAATTCCTTCTACTTTATCCAGTTCCGAAATAAGATCGAGGAAAGTATGCTCATGTCTCTTATTCCCGAACTCACCTTTACCATAATCACCGATATTTACTCCGGTAAGAACAATTTCTTTGATGTCTTTTGCTGCAATTTCTGAAGCATTTTTAAGAACATTTTCGATGGTATCTGAACGAGAGATTCCTCTTGCCAATGGAATGGTACAGTAAGTACATTTGTAATCACATCCATCCTGAACTTTCAGGAATGCTCTTGTTCTGTCACCGATAGAATAACTTCCGATAAAGAAATCTGTTTCTTCAATTTCACAGATCGGACGAGCCCCCGTACGAACTCCAG
>NZ_MAYF01000354.1 GCF_001684955.1 Chryseobacterium contaminans
GGGATTCAAATCATAAAGAATGCATTTATCATTAGAATATAAGAATATGGCTTCAGGATGCTTCAATTTGAGTTGCTCTTGGAGAACCCTGAAATTATAAATATGTTCCTCACTTCCTGTACTGATCGTATTAATAAAGCCCGAAAAAATAAGAGCCATAGTTATTATATACGCAATTTTTCCATATTTTTGATTCAGCATCTTTTTCTGATAATGATAGCATATTACCAATCCAATGTTTAAGAATAAGTAAAATATAAGTTGTAAAATGCTTGGAATATTATTGGTGATATAAAACAGATATAAATATAATATTATTGCTACAATGGTGAGTAGGAGTATTCCTATTTTATGCTTTTTTCCAGGGAAGTTTCTAAAAATATAATATAATAATAATCCTAGAAGCATTAATGGCATATTGAGTAGAACTAAAGTACCATCTAAAACAATTTGGCTAATTGAAAAACAACTACTTACAAGGTTAGGTGAATGTATACTTATCTGAGCAATTTGCTTAATTACCCCTAAAAGTGATGGGATAATTATTAAAAATGGTAAATATTCCTTTACAAATTGTAAAGTCTTAACCTCTTCTAAAAAAATTAAAAAATCTTTCATTTGTTTATTATTTTAATTGTGCGAATCTAGGTCTAAAAAGGGAAAATTTAGATATTAATTATCACTTTTTTGTGATTAATTTTGTGTATTTTTTTATTGAAAGCCATATTGTTAGACATGAAAATCTACGATATTTTCTTTGTTTATATCTTTTTATTAAATTCAAAATTTTATGACATTCATTGTTTTTTAGTAGGTAAGAACATGTCTGCTTACTTTTCATAATGAATTGTGAAAAAGACGGGCTCATGAAATAATCTTACCTTTGAAAACTCAATGTTTTCTTCATTAATCAATATTATTATAGATGAAATTTTTATTAGACTTTTTATTTCGTGTTTTTCAGCTTTTTACAGAACCTTATTTTTTAGTATTTCTTGCCATAGTTATCATTGCTGTGTTGAAAAGAAAAAATAAAAGTAAGAAACTGAGGATAGGAATCTTTATATCCACAATTGTCATGGTGATCCTTATAGGAAATGGTTTTCTGGGGAAACTGATTTCCGGATATTTACAGGAAAGTTATCTCAATACTCCTGAAGTGAAGAGTACAGTGGCTCAGAACCCTGTTATAGTAGTATTGGGTGGCGGTGTTGTTGATATTGATAATACGGAAAAGTTGCATACCATGTCTTATTCCAGAATGGTGACCGCTTATCAATTGTATCATGAGTTTAAGAAAAATAACCAGCCTTGTAAAATTTTAATTTCCGGAAAAGGAAAAAGGGCGTAAAAGTGAAGCAGAGCTTTTCAGTGAAGATTTTAAAAAGATGGGAGTGGCAGATGCTGACATTATTAAGGAAGATCAAAGTATGAATACCTATCAGAATGCAAAATTTTCCAATGAGATATTGAAAAAGATAGGAGTTTCTAATATATACTTGGTGACTTCAGGTTTTCATATGAAGAGATCTGTTGCGCTGTTTCAAACATTTGGATTAAAACCTATTCCACAGGCATCAGATCTTATTGATACAGAAATCACTGTATTTCCCAATAGCTATAATGCGGCTTTTACATTTGTGATGTTGAAAGAGGTAGTGGGAATATGGCAGGTGCAGGTGTATAATAGTTTGGGAATGAATAAGTAATATTTTACAGCCTATTTAGAAGAACAAACCGGACTCTTGAGTTAGCTCAAGAGTCCGGTTTGCTTTAAAGCATTGTTATTAATAAGTTTTGGCTAAAGCCAAATTGGTTATGATGTTTTCTATCCGATGGGCTAAAGCCCATCTCTATTGAATTTATATTATTGTATTTATATATCAGTTTACTTTCTTCAATGAAATCAGGGTTTGTTTTTCTATAAGATTTTTTCAAAAATCATCAACAAAGTCATTAAATACATAAAAATCCAGATAAGCTCAAAAAACTGGTGTTTTTCCATCCTCAACCTATGCTATCTGCTTGAAAATAAAGGGTGTTTATGGGCAAAAATGAATTTTAACCAAATTTTCAGGATTTCTACATCTTAAAGACATTAAATTTATGTCCATCCGGGTCTGCAAAGACAAAACCATAATAATTGTTTCCAAAACTTTCAGGCTCCGAAACAATGGTTCCGCCGGCATTTCTAACTTCCGCTGCCCATTGATTTACCTGATCGTTATTTTCTGCAGAAACGGTAAATATAATTTCATTCGAAGTTTGGGAGTCACCGAAGGAAACTCCTTTCACATTGGTTTCCAGTATATTTTTCAGAAAGAAATGAATAACAAAATTATTTTCTCCGAAAAAGAAACTTACTAACTCATTAGAAGTGTGAGGATTATTGGGAGTACATCCTATGGCTTCATAAAACTTTTGGGTACGTTCCAGGTTGGCAACTGCCAGATTGGCCCAGATCATTTTAGGTTTCATATATTTTTATTTTTGGTTAGGATAAAATTAGTTCCTTTTGAAAGGATAAAGATTGCCATGTGGCAAGATTTTGTATTTTTAATGGGAAAAAGTAGGAGGAGAGAGGTTTATGATGGTATAATTTAACATAATATATTGTAGGGAAATTAGTAATGAAGTTAAGAGATAAAATAGAACCGGATTTTGAAACTGCGGAAAAGCGGTATCCTGAAGTTTTAAAGCTTATTTTAGATTATACAGACTGGTGTGATGAACATGGAGATGAAGATTCTGTTGAATATAAAAAGCTGGAAGAGAGGCTGCATATAATGACCGGAAAGGAAATGTCCCGTTTCAATCTTTGGGAATGGTGGGAAGGAGATGGGGCAGAGCACTTGTCTTTTGATATCAGCTTACCAGATCCGCAGATTGTTGAAGATATTACAAAGGATGAATTGGCTGAAATAGTAAGGAGAATGAAAACGTTTGAAATTCCTGATGACCAGTCTTTTAAAGGAATATTTTACAGCTATATATGCTTCGGAAGCAATTATTTTCCGGATTTTTTGAAACTTAATTTTAAAGATTATCATATTAAGTTATTTCAGTCTCATCAAGATAAAGAAGGTAACTATTATGAATACAGCCCGGAAGAAATAACAGATACATTATGGAAAGGAGGCTTGAATTATAATGCAATAAGAAAATAACAGATGAACGATACTATTATCAATAAAATAAAAACTTTAGGAGGAAATACAAATGCTGTAGATCAAGGGAAAAGCTTTATAGAAAACTGGCAGAATATTACTTTTAACCATTATTTGTATGATAAGGATTGGGATGTTTACGGAATTGACCAATTTTATGAATCCAATAAAGAACTGTATCATAATCAGCCGGAAAAATTCTATGAGAATCTGCTGAATCATTATTTTTCAGCTCACGATTCCGCGTATGGGCAGTATTTTGTGAAAGATTGGGTGTTTACACCTTTTAAAGAAGGCTCTGAAGATAATGAGGAATTTGAAGATTTAATTGATCAAGATTATGTAGAGGAAATTATAGGACTTCCTAAGCCGGAATTTATGTGTATCATGTATTCTTATGGATATCCGGATCATTATTTCGTGTGTACAACAGATCCTGATCCCTCTAATCTGACGGTATACAGTACTGACCATGAAGTATACTTTGATGAACTTGAAAATGAAGGAAATATGGAGGGATTTTTAGACCGATTTATGACAAAGCAAGAGTTCAGGGAAGTTGTTACAGGCTATTTAACAGAGAAATTCAATTTAACATAATATAGACTTGATCTACAGATAAACTTAAAATATAATTGCTCAGAATCGATTCTACGGAATTATAAAATTATTTAAGGGAAATATCAGGAACCACAGACACAATGATCATTCAATAGGTAGTAGATTTTTTTATCAGCTGTAGATCTCATCAATGTTTTAAATTTTATAAAGCTGGGAAAATTACGCTCAGAAGTCGAAGGATTTATGATTTCAGCTGGAGAAGTTGTAGAAAGA
This sequence comes from Chryseobacterium contaminans, assembly GCF_001684955.1. Lineage (GTDB taxonomy): Bacteria > Bacteroidota > Bacteroidia > Flavobacteriales > Weeksellaceae > Chryseobacterium > Chryseobacterium contaminans. Next base: position 4,002 of record NZ_MAYF01000354.1, read on the forward strand.
CAATTATCCAATTCAAAATTATTTCTGAATGTATCGTACAATAGATTTTAATATTGGAGCAACAGAAAATGACAGGCATAGTGTAGTTTATTCCTGATATTGAAGTTCGGCTGAAGAAGCTTTGAATTATACGCTGGATACACTTATAAAGTAATAAGCGAGGCTGTTATATACTCTTTTCTGTAATAATATTATTTTTCCTATAATTTATATTATGTTAAATTGTAATTATTTCAGGATTTCAAAATATTCTTTTCCTGGCCTCCATTTGTTTGATATTCAATCTATTTTAGAATATGCATTTCTACAGGCTCTATAAATGCTTTATGGATTATTTCGTCTTTTTCCTGTTGATGATCACTAAGTACTGGATATGCTACAAGATGATAATGAAAATCTAATGGTTTGTTTACATAGGTCTTATCAAATGAAAAATATCCTTTCTTCGCATAGAAAATAAAATCTCTCAGATACATCTCTTTATTAAATTTTCTGAAATTTATTTCTGGATTACCCAATTTTAAAATCTTATCCAGATTTGGATTAAGTTTATATTCATAATCTGTATTCGTAGATTTTTGAAGATTTATTTTAGTTTCTAAATGTTTAGAATCCTTGTATATTTCATCTCGAACATGTCCGCCAGCCGTTGCTAAATGAATTTTCCCCCATGTAGGATCAGTCAAAAATAGATCTAAATCATAAACAAATGAGTCATTTGTATCCATTTTGATTTTTTTTAAATGTATTTGTATAATGCACTCTCCTATTAATGATTGTTCATGCTACTTAAGCTCAAGCTCATCAAAATCCTTTATTTCAGATAATTTCATAAGCCTTTCAACCCTGATTGTTTCCCAGGTATTTTTGTATTTAACTTCATAATTGTTTCCATCATCATCCTTATTTAAATTGTCTTTTGTGAGCTTCTTTTTGGTCAGAAAATTAATACTCACTTCATATTGAGGTACCGGACCATTGCTTGAATATGAATCATAGCCAATAAGCTCCATATCCCCATTTTGATACCTAAAAGTGTATCCCCAGGATCCGTATCTTCCATGTCCATAATCAATATGTAGGTTTCCTTTTTGAATGCTTACATTCAACTCAGGGGCAAAATATACGCCGCCATCCTCATTTTCAGAGGAAAAACAACTGTAATTTTTTGAAGCCAATTCATAGTAATTCCCTTTATTTAATAGTACAATAATGCCTCTTCTATTTCGATCTAGCTCTCCACGATTTTCGTCCTGTATAATTTTACTTTTGTCTGTTCCCTTAATGATAAGCACTACATCTTCAAGTCCATCTTTATTCAGATCACCTTTTATTTCGTCCCAGCCTGCAGCTGAAATACCTCCTTCATATTTGTTGATTACATAACCTTCCGGTACAAAATCACTTGGATTTTTCTTCCCTTCAGTACTTTCAGGTGATTGATTTACAGAAGTATTGATCTGTTCCGTTTTTTGGCTTTTTGTACTTTTGTTTTCAGTTGATTTCTGCTTTTCATTTTTACAAGATTGCAAAACAAAAGTAAGTGTTAGAAATATAAATACTTTTTTCATCTGTTTTTATATTGTTTCATCTTCGGATGAATTAAGGTTAAAATCTTAATGGTCTATTTTATTGACTAATATAAATAATTTTTACATTTCTATCTAAGTATGTTGAAGTTCATCATCTGTGAAAATCTGAGTACTCTGCGGTAAAAAATTACTTCCGCTAACTGTTTCCTGTTGTTAATAGAAAAGCCTCCAAAGTCTCAGACTTTGGAGGCTTTAATTAAGTAGTCATTTGGCTATTTATTGTTGAATTTAAGTTATTTCTTAATGATTTTAGTGAAAATCGTATTGCTTTTTAATAAATAATTCCCAGACGGATACTCAGTTAGGTCCACACGATTGTTTCCTTTATTTAAAATCACATTTTTAATAATTTTACCTGTAATGTCATATAAATAAGCACTTTCGTTAGCAGTGGATTCAATAGTAATTACTCCTGTTGTCGGATTTGGATAAGCCGGAGTTTTCATTTGTTTTGAAGTTTCTGCTGTTGATAAGCTGGCGTTACAACTCGGGTTATAAGTATCTCCATTAATAGTAAAACCTTTGTTAACTAATTGAGCTCTTGCCATAATAGCTTGTGGCGTAGAATAAGTTAATCCTGCTGCTTCTATGACTCCAATTGCGGATCCTAAGTTTGACAATGTAGGATTATTGCTGAGAGCAATTAAAAATTTATTATAATTAATACATGATAAACCAGAATTGTTAAATCCGAAATACACATAGGCCGAAGGAATATTTTGAAACTTGATATTCCATGTAGAAATATCCTGATCAAAAAGCGAAGCACCATTAAACATCATAAAACCATAAGCACCCGAAATTTTACTAACATCCCAGTTTCCAATAGGTTGATTAAATGATGAGGCATTGGTAAACATTTGATCAAAACTTACTACCTTACTCGTATTCCAATTATTAAGAGGCTGATTGAAGGATTTAGCATTAGAGAACATATAACGGAAATTCGTCGCATTGCTTGTATTCCAAGAATTTAATGGCTGGTTGAAGGCTATTGCATCCTGGAACATTGAAATGAAATTGGTTCCGGAAGAGGTATTCCAGGCAGAAATATTTTGATTAAAAGAAGATGCGTAAGAAAACATATCCCGAAAATCTGTTACTTTTGCTGTATTCCAGGTTCCAATAGGCTGATTAAACAATTTTGCTTTGCTAAACATACTGTTCATATTTGTAATGTTGCTTGTGTTCCAGTTAGCAAATGACGAATTACCAATCAAAGATGGACAATTAAGGAACATTTGTGATAAATTGTTTATCTGTGTCAGATTAGGAACATCTGTAGCAGTTACATTAAGGTTCGGACAGTTTGCAAATCCTTGATCGAATTGCTGAAGCCAAAGAATATCTCCCCATTGGCTCACTTCGAAGAGTTCCGAATTTCCGGTGGCATTCGGGCTACCTTTAAATCCATAAAATAATCCATTACCATTGGATGCCTTTACTTTGTAGGCTGCCTGGATAGGATTAGGATTCAAAGAAGTTCCAAAAGAAATAGTTGTAAAAATATTGCTGTTAGAGGTTACAGAAAGTGCCCCACCATGTTGAGGATAGCCTATTTCTTCCCAGCTAATGGTGTAGTTGGTTCCCGTGCCGCCAAAAGATATTGCATTATCTATGGTTCCGTTTATATTAGGTTTCCACAAAGTAATAAACTCATTCTGTGCATAAGAAATGAAAAATAAAAAAAGAAAAATGATTACCAGTTGTTTTTTGTACATAAATTTTAAATAATAATTTAAGGTTAGGATTAGGTTTAATAAGATTGTAACTTCCCGGGGTTCTGTGTCTTATCTCTAATACAAAGATATAGACGCATAGCGACAGAACGTGTCGTATTATAATTTTATGAGTAAATTTTTTGAATATTTTTTTAAATAATATTTATTCGTATCTATTTGATAGTTAGCTTTTTAAATTTATTATCTTGCATGGAAATCTGTGAAATCTGAGTAATCGGTGGGAAAAAATGTTTTAACTTTAGTTTTGGCTGCATTTTAGAATTTATTCAGGATAAAATGTATCTTGTACTCTCCTATTCTTATTCTGTATTATAAATTATGCTGTTAGAAAAATTATTCAAGGAATTTGAGGTAGATATTCATCCATTCAACTCAGCTGATTCTGAGCTTTTTGACCAATATTTTGAACGTATTCTGGTTAAAAAGAACACTTTCCTTATCCAGGAAGGCGAATTGGAAAAATACAGCTACTTCATTTTCAGTGGAATAGCCCGTTGCTGGACTTTAAATCATAAAGGTGAAGAACAGACGTTCTGGTTTTGTAAGGAAGGTAATTTCTCTTTATCCAATATCTCCTTTACACTACAGGACCGATCAACTTTTAATGTGCAAACCATTACAGATTGTGAGATCTATAGAATTGATTATCAGCAGGCAGAAAAGCTCTACAAATCGATTCCCGGTTTAAAACCAGTTTTTGAAGACCTAACTGCCAGGCTGTTAAATAAGCTTCTCAACCGGAATATAGACCTGATAAAATATTCTCCTGAACAATATTACCTGCAACTGATGGCAGACTATGGAAATACTTTCAATGATATCCCTTTAAAAGATATTGCTTCTTATCTGGGAATTACACCTCAGGCACTAAGCAGGATACGCAAACGTATTTTTTAACCTAAGTTCAGTGTTTGATGCTTATAAATATGGATTTTTGCACCACAAAATTAACCATTATGATTAGAGAAATTAAAGAAGCGGATTATCCACAATTGATGAAGATCTGGGAAAGTGCCGTACTCAATACCCATGATTTTTTGAAGGAAGAAGATTTTAATTATTATAAAGAACAGATCCCAGGTTATTTTGAACATGTTACCTTATTGGGATTTGAAGTAGATAATGCTGTAGTCGGATTCATGGGCGTTGCAGAAGGAAATCTTGAAATGCTGTTTATCCATAACGATTATCGTGGAAAAGGAATAGGTAAACAACTGACCCAATACGGAATAGATCATTTAGAAGTTACCAAAGTAGATGTAAATGAGCAAAATTTACAGGCCGTTGATTTTTATAAACATATCGGATTTCGTGTGTTGGGCAGGTCAGAATTGGACGGACAGGGTAAAGAATATCCTATTCTGCATATGGGATTGTAATCCTGTTAAAACAAATTATTATCATCAAAAGCATCCCGCAGGATGCTTTTGACTTTTGATGATATAGGTCTATCTTTACTAAGCAATAAATAATGAAGCAATAGTCTGTGCATCACTTCCGCTCAAAATTTCATCATACGCCGCAGATCCAGCCGCAGCCCCGAAAGCAGTTCCAGTATTATACCCGGCCTGATTAACATTGTCCTCGCCTGCGTAAACCGGATTGGTAGCTGATGGCATATTTCCACCGTTAGCAAGTTCAATCCAACCTTTATTAGCTCTCATTCTTCGTACTTGTGAAGCATGTCTTGCCTCTACAGAATGAATCTGCAATGCCGCTTGAAGAACAACTTTATTAGACATAACATTTCCAGCCTGTCCTTTATAAGCCCTTACTCCTGTATCTTCAAAAGCCTGTGCCAGAATAAGAAATTGGTTGTAATCGGTAAACGGTGAAAAATTACCATTTGCAGTAAAATCAAAAGTTGGTTTACTTCCGGGAGTGGCTCCCAGAGAGGTAAGCGTACTTTTCAGAAAACTGACGTGGGCAGATTCATGTTTGGAAATCTGCATAAAAACAGTTCTGTCTGCATTGGGAATCAATCCTGCTGTGGATAATCCTATAGCGTAATATTCGTTTTCAAGATATTCAAGTACCAACGCGAGTTGTAGAGCATCTGTTAAAGTGCTTTTAAGGGCTGTTCCGGTAATCTGTGTATGAGTTGTCTCTGCCTTTACAGAGGTAGTCATTAAACCTCCCAATCCTAAAGGAACAGCTGCAGTGGCTGCTTTTTTTCCGAAAACGGATAGGTTGGTAATGGTTTCCAATCGGGACGCTTCCGTTGTGAAAAATTGATCATGAGAAAGTTTATCTAATAATTTAAGAATGTTCATAATACAAGTTTTTTGAAGATGAATAATTAATTAATACCTCTTTCTTTCCACGTAAAACGGGTTTTTATAAACCCTCCTGCGGCCATTACAATATCCTTTGGCTCTTTGGCGAGATCAAGACCATTGGCATCGATCACATCGTCACCGGAAAAATCAGCAGTTCCGGGATTGATAAGATTTCTGATCGCAGAAGCATGTCTGGCTTCTACGGAAACTATTTTTCCTGCAATCACAAGATAGTCAGGATTGCTTATATACTTTCCGGCACCGTTGTAGGCGGCTACCCCTGTATCTTCCAGTGCTTTGGCCGTGGCAAGTACAGAGTTCCGGTCATTAAAGTTTAGATTGGGATATTGGAAGTCAAGCTTTGGAAGTACATTTTGAGTCGCACCGCTGATGGCTGCTTTAAAAAAATCCCGATGGATGACCTCATGATGGTAAAGATCTGTGAAAATCTCTTTTTCAATACTGGAAATTCCGGTATAAAAATTATTCACTACTTTGGTGTAAAAATCGGCTTCCAGTTGTTCAAGAGCATAGGCATAATTTAAAATTCCTACATCTCCGGTTCCTAAATCAAAGGTCTTGCTGTTATCCATCATCTGGTAGTCATCATCATCATTACAGCCTATCATGGTAAGCCCGGCAATGGCCAGTCCTACGCCACTTAGCTTTAAAAAGTTTCTTCTGCTTGTATCAAGAGTGGCCCCCTGATTAGAAACATGAATCATTTTTTTCATAATATTAATTTTTAATGTGTTGGATAAATCGTTAAAAGAAAAAACAGCACACTGAAAATATGCTGTTCAGGCTTAATGTTGACTAGGGCATCAGAACCGTATCTATTACGTGAATAACTCCGTTGGACTGATTAACGTCTGCAATGGTTACTTTAGCACTGTTTCCTTTCGCATCTTTTATATAAAGATCCTTACCTTTCGTCCAGAAAGTAAGTTCCTCGCCCTGTACTGTTTTCATCATGCTTTTTCCGTTTCCGGCTTTTACTGCGGCCCAAATTTCTTTCGCACTGTGTCTTCCAGGCAGAACATGATAGGTTAATATACCTGTAAGCATCGCCTTATTTTCTGGTTTTACCAAAGTTTCTACTGTACCTTTAGGTAATTTTGAAAATGCTGCATCAGTAGGTGCCAAAACCGTAAAAGGTCCTTTACCTTCCAGTGTTTCTACCAATCCTGCAGCTTTTACAGCTGCTACTAAAGTTTTATGATCCTTAGAGTTGACGGCATTTTCAATAATGTTTTTAGATGGATACATAGGAGCTCCTCCTACCATTACTGTTTTTTCTTTCATCATTTGTGCGTTTACCTTTCCACTAAATGCAAATGATAAAGCTACCATTGCTAAAACTGTGATTTTTGATTGTGTGTTCATTGTAATGTTTTTATGAATTATTATTAATTTGTGTTCTTAAGGTCATTTACGAGCTGGATTTTAATTTGGATTGAAAAAAGATGAAATATTTTATAAATAACAGTATATCAGTTGTTTATTTTTTTTATACCTTATGTTTTCGGCCTTTAATTGTTATGATACCCATTAGAATGACTTTTGACCGTAAGTTTTTTGTATTTAATAATTTTTGAATATTGTCTTAAAATCATTTATGAAATAAAGATTATTTGAATTTTGTTGAATGTGTGTATTATTTTATTACATTTGAGTAGAAAAATAAATATTATTAAAACAACCTATTCTGAAGAAGAACTTATCGTTTTATTAAAAGAAAAGAACGAAAATGGGTTTCATTATCTGTATGACCACTATTCCGGTGCGTTGTATGGAATTGTTCTTCGTATTGTTCAGTCTAAAGAATATGCAGAAGAAGTTATTCAGGATGTTTTTGTTAAAATCTGGAATTCTATTCATCAATATGATGCTTCTAAAGGGAGATTTTATACCTGGATGATTAATATTGCCAGAAACACAGCCATAGATTATCTGAAGTCTAAAGGATTCCAGAACGAGCTTAAAAACCAACCCCTTCCCGATTTCGTATATAATAGCACAGAACTTTCAACAGCCAATCATTCAGTGGATTATATTGGATTTAACAATGTGCTTGAAAATCTGGAAGTGGACAAACAGGAACTCATCAATCTTTCCTATTATCAGGGATATACACAGCATGAGATTTCTGAAAAACTGAAGATACCGCTTGGAACAGTTAAAACAAAAATGCGGAATGCATTAATGAAATTAAAGGACTTGTTAAAAGATTATCAATAAATTGAACACTAAAGAATACATATCATCCGGAATTATAGAATCTTATATTCTAGGTCATGCTTCTCCTGAGGAAGCAGGGATTTTGGAGTGTGTGATGAAGAATAATGCTGAAGTAAAAGCCGCCTATGAAGAGGCTCAGAAAACGCTGGAAAATCTTGCTACAGTGCAGGCTGTAACACCTCCAAGCGATTTGAAATCTAAGATTTGGACCAAAATTCAGAAGGAACAGGTTTTAGAAGAAGAAAAATCTTTTTCTCCGGAAATTTCTGTTGCTCCTTCTGTACCCGAAATTAAAAAAAGTACTCCCTGGAAAACATTGGGTATTGCTGCCTCTGTTTTATTTTTGGCAAGTGTGGCCGGAAATCTTTTTTGGGTCAGTAAGCAATCGGAAGTACAAAAAGAAATGGCCGTAATGAAGGCTGAAAAACAATCTCAGGATTTGGCAATGCAGAAGATGAACCAAAAAATAACCATGTTGTCTAATCCTGATATGCAGATGGTGATGCTAAATGGTGTAGAGAATCATAAGGATGCTAAGGCAATGGTTTTCTGGGATAAAAAGACAAAAGAAGTTTATCTTAATGCAGAGCATTTGCCTAAGGCTCCTGCAGGAATGCAATATCAGCTTTGGGCAATAGAAGACGGAAAACCCGTAAATGCTGGAATGTATTCGGAAGATAAAGACAGCCAGGTTGCATTAGCCAGTATTTCAAAAGCACAGGCTTTTGCAATTACCCTTGAAAAAGAAGGTGGAAGCCCTGTTCCAACAATGGAAAATATGTTTGTAATGGGAGGAACCTAAAAAAAGATAATAGAGTAAAGACTATTAAGTAAAAATATGTAAAATCAAAAAGCATCCAATCTGGATGCTTTTTGATTTATACTGATACTGTATAATTAAGATGCAAATTCTACAGAAGCTTCTTTGGCAGCCGCAACCATAGCAACTAATGCCTTTTCTGTTTCTTCCCAATGTCTGGTCTTTAAACCGCAATCAGGGTTTACCCAAAGCTGCTTCGCAGGAATTACCTGTTGAGCCTTGATAAGCAGCTCTATCATTTCTTCCTTAGACGGAACTCTTGGTGAATGGATGTCATAAACTCCCGGACCAATTTCATTAGGATATTTGAAATCTGCAAACGCATGTAAAAGCTCCATTTGTGACCTTGAACATTCTATCGTGATCACATCAGCATCCATATCTGCAATATTCTTAATAATGTCATTAAATTCCGAATAGCACATGTGCGTATGGATCTGGGTTGTGTCTTCTACTCCACTGGCAGAGATTTTAAATGCTTCTACTGCCCATTTCAGATAGTTTTGCCAATCTGTTTTTCTTAATGGTAAACCTTCACGGATAGCCGGTTCATCAATCTGAATAATTCTGATTCCTACTTTCTCAAGATCCTGAACTTCATCACGGATGGCCAGAGCAATTTGTTTACAGGTTTCGGAACGAGGCTGGTCATCACGCACAAAGGACCACTGTAAAATGGTTACAGGACCTGTTAGCATACCTTTTACCCATTGTTTTGTTTGAGACTGTGCATATTGGGACCAGTATACTGTCATAGGTTCAGGTCTTGAAACATCTCCAAAAATAATCGGTGGTTTTACACAACGGCTACCATAACTCTGTACCCAGCCATTTTTAGTGAAAATAAAGCCTTTCAGCTGTTCTCCAAAATATTCCACCATATCATTGCGTTCATATTCACCATGAACAAGAACATCAATTCCGATGTTTTCCTGCCAGCGGATGGTTCTTTGGGTTTCTTCTTTTAATAATGCATCATATTGTTTCGCTGTTAACTCTCCTTTTTTGAACTTTGCTCTCCAGCTTCTTACCTCTGCGGTCTGTGGGAATGATCCGATCGTAGTGGTTGGAAACAATGGAAGTTGTAATGTCTCTTTTTGTGCTACCTTGCGGATATTGAAAGGATTTTGTCTCTGTGAATCTTGCTCTGTGACAGATGCTGCTCTTAGCTTTACTTCTTCATTATGAATAAGCGGAGACGTTTTTCTGTCTGAAATTGCCTTTTTATTATCCTCAAAATCCTGTAGAATAAGGCTGTCTGTTGTAGCTGAAGCCAATTCTTTAAGGATAACCACTTCTTTCACCTTTTGTTTGGCAAAAGCCAGCCAGTTTTTTATTTCAGGATCCAGGTTGGTTTCAAAGTCTAAATCACATGATGAATGTAATAATGAACTTGATGGAGCGATGAAAACTCTTTCAGATCCCAGTTTTTCGACAGTTTTTGTAATAAAAGACAAAGATTTTTCGTAATCATTTTTCCAGATATTCCTTCCGTCTACCACCCCAAGAGATAAACTCAAGTTTTCAGGAATTATATGAAGAATATCTTCCAGTTGTTCCGGGTTTCTGACCAGATCAATATGCAGCACATTGACAGGAAGTGAAACAGCTAATGCTACATTGTTTTTTAATCCTTCAAAATAAGTGGCTACAATGAATTTTAGGTTTGGAAACAGCCTTCTAAGCTCAGCATATACAAGCACATAAGCTTCTTTTGCTTTTTCAGTAATATCCAATGCTAAAAAGGGTTCATCAAACTGAATCCATTCAGCACCTTGAGATTGTAGTTTTGATATGATTTCAGCATAAACAGGAAGTAGATTATGAACAAGATCCAGTTTATCAAATCCTTCTTCTTTTTCCTTTCCTAACAATAAATAAGAAATCAAGCCGATAATTACAGGTTTTGCATTGATTCCAGCCTGTTGAGCACCGGCAAATTCATTGAAAATTTTATCTGAACTAAGCTTAAACTGCTGATTTTTATAAAATTCAGGAACAATATAATGGTAATTGGTATCAAACCATTTGGTCATTTCCATGGCGGTGATGTCCAATCCGTCTTTCTGGTAGCCTCTGGCCATCGCAAAGTAAAGATCCAGTTCAGAATTATTCTTTTTAAGCGCTACTTCATGATAACGTGTAGGAATAGCTCCTACTACCAGGCTCATATCCAGTACCTGATCGTAATAAGAAAAATCATTACATGGAATAAGATCTATTCCCGCTTCTTTCTGAAGGTTCCAGTTTTGGCTGCAGATCGTTCTTCCTGCGGTAAGAAGTTCTTCCAAAACAATTTTACCTGACCAATACTGCTCGCAGGCTTTCTTAAGTTCTCTTTTGCTACCAATACGCGGATAGCCCAGAATGTGAGTTTGCATTTTTACAAATTTTAAATTACACTTTATTTCTAATGCTCTTTAAAATGCTTCGGAATGCTTTGTACGGCTAAGAAGTTGTTTGAAATCATTGATATAGACAGCTTGTACAATTCTCCTGAAGGAAAATGTACTGCCCATATCATCTGTATGACTCAAAAGCTTCAGACCGCGAAAGCATTGTCAATTCAGTAAAGGCAGGTCTCCTGACTTGTAACAGTTTCCGCCATCCTTCCCGCTTTTGACAGTGGATATGCAAGGACAGAAACCTTTGGTGTGTTACTTACAGTTGCGCGACAGTTCATGATTCTCACACGATTCCCTATTAATCTACCTTAAGTAAAACCTTTCCTGTTTGATGAAGACGGTAAAGAACTTATCTATTATCAAACTAATAATAATAGATTTTAATTTTGTGTAAAATTATTAAAACAGAATATATTATCAATAAACTATAATTTATTAGGTTAAAATAACTTTTAAAATATAAATTAAAAGAATATAATTCTGTAAATTTGACTGATCTTAACCTCTAAAAGAATAATATTCTGTGGAACAACTTGATGATAAGGATATAAAACTGCTGAAACTGCTTCAGAACAATGCAAAACTGACGGTTAAAGAGCTTGCCAAGGAAATTAATCTCTCACCCTCGCCTGTTTTTGAAAGGGTAAAAAGGCTGGAACAGGAAGGTTTTGTAAAAAGATATGCTGCTGTACTGGATGCTGAAAAGCTTAACCGTGGATTTACAGTGTTTTGTCAGATCAAACTAAAGATTCATGACCGGTCTGTAGGGTATGATTTTGTAAAAGAAATCCTGGAAATTCCGGAAGTGGCAGAGTGCTACAATATTTCCGGAGATTTTGATTTTCTCCTGAAAGTTCAGGTTTGTGATATGAAACATTACCAGGATTTTGTGTTTAATAAGCTAGGATCTGTAGATTCTAT
>NZ_MAYF01000355.1 GCF_001684955.1 Chryseobacterium contaminans
ATCATCAGTTTTTACTAAAGAAGATCATTACGCTTATAAATTTCATGGAGACAGAGGAAGTTTCCTACAAGAAAGAACTGATAATCAGGAAGCTGAGTTGGTTGCCGGAGCCATTCCTGCATATGGAAAAGAATGGATGCAACCTTTGAAAGAAGCAGACGGAATTTTAAATTATCTGAACGAGAATTCAGAAACAGAAAGAATATTTACTTCGAGTGAAGCCGGAAATTATATGGATTATTACCAGGAAATCTATGAACATATAGTTTTCGGATATCCTTTACCATCACCGGGTAAAGAGGTGATCCAGAATATGAAGATCATTGATGCTTCCCTAAAAAGCTCAAAAGAAGAAAAAGTAATTGTACTATAAAGATTAGATGTTAAGAATGAGTTCAAAGTTTAAGGTTTAAAGTTCAATGCTAATAGTTGTTGAGAGAAGAACTTATTTGCTTTCTATTGCCAAGTCTTCTTATTCTCAATCCTTTGAACTCATTCATAACTTATGTTTTTTACATGATTTCCTGAAGCTCAAGCCATCTCATTTCATGATTTTCCAGTTTTTCTGAAACAGTCTCCAGTTCGGAAGAAAGCTTGGCTATTTTTTCATAATCGGATTCATTGTTCAGCTGCTCCAGAATTTTTGTACGCTGCTCTTCCAGTTCAGGCATTTCCTTTTCAATGGTTTCCAGTTCCCTTTGTTCTTTAAAGGTTAATTTTCTTTTTTGAGAATTGGAAGATGATGGATTTTCTGTAATGGGCGCAGTTTCTTTTACTGGTTCTGGCTTTACAGCAGTATTTTTTTCTAAAGCTTCTTCGCGGCTCTTGGCTTCGCGGTATTCTGAGAAATTTCCTACAAAATCTCTTATTTTTCCATCCCCTTCAAAAGCCAAAACATGATCCACAATTCTATCCATGAAATATCTGTCGTGGGAAACAATAATCAGAGATCCCTGGAATTGCTGCAGGAAGTTTTCAAGAACCGTTAATGTAGGAAGATCCAGATCATTCGTAGGTTCGTCAAAAATCAGGAAGTTAGGGTTCTGATATAAAATATACATCAGGTGTAATCTTCTTTTTTCCCCTCCGGATAATTTTGAAATAGGAGAGTATTGGGTCTGGTCATCAAATAAGAATAATCTCAGGAACTGCGATGCAGAAAGACTTTTTCCATTCGCTAAAGGATAGAATTCTGCGATTTCCTTGATGAAGTCAATGACACGTTCATCCTCTTTATAAGTAAGCCCTTTTTGAGCAAAATATCCGAAAGAAATCGTTTCTCCCGTTTCAATTTCACCTTTATCCGCTTTTTCAAATCCCTGGATGATGTTCAATAATGTAGATTTTCCGGCTCCGTTCTTTCCAATGATTCCCACTTTCTCACCACGTTGGAATGAGTAGCTGAAATCTTTTAATAAGACTTTACTTCCAAAACTTTTATCAATATGTTTTAATTCAAGAATTTTATTTCCTAAACGTTTCATTTCAAAGTCCAGCTCCAAACCTTGTTTTCTGGTATCAGTTTTGGCCACCTTTTCTGTTTCATAGAAGGAGTCAATTCTGCTTTTGGATTTTGTAGTTCTTGCCTTAGGTTGTCTGCGCATCCATTCCAGTTCCTTTCTGTAAAGGTTATTGGCTTTATCAATGGTTGCATTAAGATTGTCTTCACGAATCATTTTGTTTTCAAGATACGTTGCATATGAACCGTTGTGAACGTAAAGATTTTTATCTTCCATTTCCCAGATAATGTCACAAACGCTGTCCAGGAAATATCGGTCGTGGGTAACAAGCAGTAACGTGATTTTTGCTTTATTCAGATAGTTTTCAAGCCATTCTACCATATCCACATCCAGGTGGTTGGTAGGTTCATCCATGATAAGAAGGGTATGTTTGTGTTCTGCTCTTGTTTCTGTCAATAACTTGGCAAGTGCAACGCGTTTGATCTGCCCTCCGGAAAGCGTTCCCATTTTAGCCTCAAGGTCTGTGATCTTGAGTTGGGAAAGAATTTGCTTCATTTCATTTTCCAGGTCCCATGCTTTGTGGGCCTCCATATCAGCCAGTGCCTTTTCAATAAAGTCATGGTCTGTGGAATGAAGAGATTTATGGTAGTTCTTTAAAGCAAGAATAGGTTCCGAATCCAGCGTCATCATGAACTCTTCAATGCTTAAGTTAGAGTCAAAATCAATTTCCTGGTCAAATAAAACCACCTGGATATCTTTATTAATGATTGCAGTACCACTATCAGCAATTTCTTTACCCATTAAAATTTTCAGAAGGGTAGATTTTCCACTTCCGTTTTTGGCAACAATGGCTATTTTGTCTCCTTCATTAATGTGAAAGGAAATATTTTCAAACAAAACTTTGATGCCGTATGATTTGGTGAGATTTTCTGCAGAAACGTAATTCATTGGGAATTAATAGTTTGATTTTAATTTTGAACTGAGCGGCAAAAATACGAAAATGTAACCATAAAATTTTCCGGAACGAGCTTTATAAAAATGAATATTTATGATTTCTTAATCAACTGTGTTCATGTGCAGAGATGACAATTTGCTAAATTTGATGATGGAGCTTAAAAAAAGGAGCTGGGAAATTATTGCTGAATATGTGATTCTGAAGTTGTTTCTAAATTATTAAAAGCGGTTTCCCACTTTATAATATTTAAGAATAATAAAAATCTGATTTTGAACAATGAAAAAAGTGATTGTTGACATGGATGGGGTAATGGCAGATGTTTACCATCAGCTGATTCAATTTGAAAAAAGAGATACCGGAAGAGAGGTTGAACTCAACGGAACAGTAGGAAGACCGGAGCTAGAAGTTTTTCCTAATGGAAAGAAGCATGTAAATGAGATAGGATTTTTCAGAACATTACCCGTGATGGAAGGAAGTCAGAAAGCAATAGAATATCTGAATAACAAATATGAGCTGTACATTGTTTCGGCAGGAATGGAGTTTCCGAACAGTTTAAGGGAAAAGTATGACTGGCTAGCTGAGCATTTTCCATTCATCACCTGGGAACAGATTGTGCTTTGTGGCAGTAAAAAAGTAGTTTCGGGTGATGTTATGATTGATGACTATCCAAAGAATTTAGATCATTTTTCAGGGCAGGGGCTTATTTTTACCCAGCCTCATAATGAACTGATAGAAAATGAAACCTATCAAAGAGTAAATTCCTGGGAAGAAATCATGGAGATTTTATAAGAAGAGCAATAACAATTAAATGTTTTTTAGAATTAATATTATAAAACAGGAAATATTTAGAATAACTTTAACTAAAACAGGGTTTAATTTAATAAGGTATTATGAATGTTGATGATTTTAAATAAATATGTTTGCATCAAACTTTTAACATGAAAAAACTTAGTGTTTTATCCTTTATTCTTACGGTTTCAGCCTTCAGTGCACAGGTTATTTCCGGAACCATAATTTCTAAAAATGAAAATCAACCTATTCCTTATGTGAAGATTGGGGTAGATAAGAAAACTATCGGAACCATTTCTGACGGAAAAGGAAATTTCTCAATAGATCTTACTGGCCTGAATCCACAACAGAAAGTAAAAATAGAGGTGCCGGGATATGAAATTTATGAAGAAGCAATACAGGATTTTAAAAAACATGATCAGCAGAAGGTATTCTTGAATGAGAGAACTAAAACGATCAAAGAGATTGCGATTAAACCTAAAAAGCTGGTAGATAAAAACTGGGGAATTAAGACAAAAACGAAGAGTGTTTTATATTTCGTTAATCCAGCAGGAGATAATACCAATTTTCTGGGTGAAACGGCACTGGAGTTTAAGACAAAGAAAAGATCCAAGATCAAAAATATTAACCTGAATATTGCTCGTTACATTTCCACAGAGCCGGTTCTGATGAGATACAGTATCTATAGTGAAAAAGACGGCTATCCGGATAAGAACCTTCTGGATGAAGAAATCACAGTACAGCTCACTGAGGATATGATTAAAGACGGAACCTATACATTGGATGTTAATGACCATAATATTTGGGTGAAAGGAAAGTTTTTTGTGGGAATTCAGTTTTTAAAAGCATTCAACGGAAGCATTAAAATCAGTGCCGCACTATTTAAAACAGGATTCATGAGAAAGTTTTATGGAGATTGGGAGAAAATGACTCTTGCAGCACCGGCCATTAATATTGATGTGAAAATGGATAAGAACGGAGACAATTCAAAAGATGATGATGGAGGCTATGCAGATAACGATGAGATTTCTCAGGGGTGGGCTGCCGATTATTCAAAAAATATAGAGGAAGCAGATCGGTCTCTATATGGTAAAAATGATTCCGCAGGAAAATATCTGAAACTGAAAGATACCGATCTCTATTATGAAATATATGGTGAAGGTGAACCTTTGGTAATGCTTCATGGGAATTCAGGAAGTATCAAAGATTATTATCAGCAGATTCCTGTTTTGTCTAAGCAATATAAAGTAATTGCAGTAGATACAAGGGGTCAGGGAAAGAGTAAAGATACCTCTAAAAAAGATTTTACCTATAAATTATTTGCAGACGATGTAAAAGCATTAGCAGATGAACTAAAACTTGATAAAATTAACATCGTGGGTTGGAGCGACGGTGGAAATACAGGACTTGAATTTGCCTTACAATATCCGGATCGTCTTAATAAGCTTGTATCCATCGGAGCCAACGCTTTTCCTGAAGGAGTAGAGGATAAACTTATTGAACGCTTTACCAACCAGATGAAGCAATTGAAAGATATGGCTCTGGAAGAGACATTCGGGGAACGCAGACTTTTAAAGATCATGCTTACGGAACCTAATATCAGTAAAAATGATTTAAATAAAATAAAAAGCCCTGTTCTCGTTATTGCCGGCGACAGAGATGTTATCAAGCCGGATCATACAGAATTTATTTCCAGACAGATTCCAAATGCTGAAAAGAAAATTTATACGGATACAACTCACATGGTTCCTTATGAAAAACCGGATCAGCTTAATACAGACATTCTGAATTTTCTCGGAAAGAAGTAAGTAAGCTGGAGGCCTGAAGTTTAAAAAGCTCCTTTTATTTTAACACTAAAATTAAAAGGAGCTTTTTAAATTGTTAGAAAATAAACTTACAATCGATACTTGGGACTTCAGAAACTTCCTTCTTCCCGCATCTATCTTTCAGCTTTATCAATCCAATGTCAGCCTTTTCAGAGACCAGGAATTACCATTGTAAATATCAAGGTCTACTTTGGTGTTAATCCCATGAACTATTCCGTTTTCAGTAAATTGCCAGAAATTCCACTGGTCATCAGGAGATGGAGTAGGAACATCATTGTAATTGGCCAGCCATAGAGGGTAACCTTCAAATTCACCTTTCAGGAAATCTTTGTAATAATGGTAGTAAGTGTAAATGATAGGTTTTTCACCATACGTTTCTTCTACAATTTTACACCATACTTTTAGGTCTTCCACTAATTTTTTATTCGTTTTCCGTTTAGGAATTTTTTCAATATCCAGAATAGGAGGTAAGTCTCCGCTTTCCAGTTTTACATTCGCGAGGAAATTATTTGCCTGGATTACCGGATCTTCATCGGCTCTATAAAAGTGATAAGCCCCGCGGATCAGATCGTGTTTTTTAGCCATTTCCCAAAAATCATCAAAATGTTTATCCGCACTTTTATTTCCCATAGTTGCACGCATTACCACAAATTCCAGCGGAATGGTTTTGTTCCCGATGCTGAGACTGTCCCATTTGATATCCTCTTTATTCTGATAATGAGAAACATCAAAACCATAGGTCTTATCAAGGTTATTAGCTAATATTCTTTGAATCCTGGAATTCTCTTTTTCACTATTGTGAAGTTTTTTATGGGTGAATTTATTAAAGTACAATGCGTAGTAATAGCTTACGGATTGTTTAAGGTAAAACCCCGTCCCGATTAGTGCTACAATTAAGATAGCTAATATCACCCTTCGACGGAAAAAATAGTTGTTCCGTCTGTTCTTATGGATCTGTTTGGCAGTTTTTTTGGTGTACTTTTTTGGTGTCATAAAGTTTTGCAAAACTAACTTTTTTCACTACTAAATGCTAAATAAAATCAGTAAATTTGTGTATTATGGAAACACGCGAAAAAATCATCATTATAGGAGGAGGATTTGCGGGGCTGCAGCTTGCAAAAACGTTAAATAACAAGAACAAAAAGGTTATTGTTCTGGATCGGATGAATCATCACATGTTTCAGCCGCTTTTTTATCAGGTAGCCTCCGGAAGGATAGAACCTTCCAATATTTCTTTTCCTTTCAGAAAGATTTTTCAGCAATCCAGAAACACTCAGTTCCGGATGACGGATGTAAAGGAAATTGATGCCGCTAATAATAAAGTCATTACCGATGAGGCTGAATTTACTTATGATAAACTCATCATTGCAACAGGTTGTAAAACTAATTTCTTCGGTAACAAAGAACTTGAAGGGAAAGCATTCGGAATGAAGAATACCCAGGAAGCTATCAGCATCAGAAATCACGTTCTGATGACCTTTGAAAAACTGATTATTGAAAAAAGCCGCAGTGATGACGGAAACTGGAATATCGTGATTGTAGGAAGCGGACCTACTGGCGTGGAGCTCGCAGGAGCTTTTGCTGAAATGAAAAAAGATATTCTTCCTAGAGATTACCCTTACATGAATTTCGATCATCTGAAGATTATTCTTGTAAGCTCCACTGAAAAGCCTCTTGCCGTAATGAGCAGTGAAGCTCAGGAGAAATCTGAAAAATACCTTAAAGATCTAGGGGTAACTTTCATGAGCGGAGAAGTGGTTACAGATTATGACGGGGATATAGTACATTTGAGAAGCGGGAAACAAATACCGTCTAATAATGTAATCTGGGCAGCAGGAGTCACAGGAAATGTAATTGACGGTTTCCCGGAAGAAAAATTAGTAAGAAACAGATATATTGTAGATCGGTACAATAAAATAAAAGGGTATGATAATGTATATGCCATTGGTGATATAGCCTATATGGAAACTCCTAAATATCCACAGGGACATCCACAGGTTGCTAATGTAGCCATTAATCAAGCCAAAAACTTAGGGAAAAATCTCCTGAAGAAGAACCCAGGAGAATGGAAAGAATATGAATATGACGATAAAGGTTCTTTAGCCACTATAGGAAAGCATAGAGCCGTTGTAGACTTACCATTTATAAAATTTCAAGGATTTTTAGCATGGTATTTCTGGATGTTTCTCCATTTAATGCTAATTTTGAGCGTTCGAAATAAGCTGGCCATATTCTTCAACTGGATGTGGAGCTATATCAACAAGGATTCTTCCTTAAGATTAATTATTATACCTACTAAGAAAAACGGAACATTACAATGAGAATTGATATCATAAGCGTACTTCCAGAATTGATGGAAAGTCCATTTAAAACCTCTATTTTAAAAAGAGCAATGGACAAAGGACTGGCAGAAGTACATTTTCATCACCTGAGAGACTGGGCCATCAATAAACACAAACAAATTGATGATGAACCTTATGGAGGTGGAGCAGGAATGGTGATGATGGTAGAGCCATTGGATAAATGTATCTCAGAATTAAAATCCCAAAGAGAATATGATGAGGTAATCTATCTGACACCGGATGGAGTAACTTTGAACCAGAAAATAGCCAATTCTCTTTCTATAAAGAACAATCTGATCTTTCTTTGCGGACATTATAAAGGAATAGATCAGAGAGTACGAGACCTTCATATCACGAAAGAAATATCAATTGGGGATTACGTGCTTACTGGTGGAGAGCTTGCGGCATGTGTACTGGCTGATTCTATCATAAGGCTGCTTCCGGGAGTTTTAAATGATGAACAAAGTGCTTTAACAGATAGCTTTCAGGATGATCTTTTGTCACCGCCTATTTATACAAGGCCAGAAGTCTATAAAGGTCTGGAGGTTCCTAAAGTTTTACTAAGTGGAAATTTTGGAAAAATTGAAGAATGGCGTCACGATGAAGCAGTAAGAATTACCAAAGAAAAGCGCCCCGATCTCCTTTAATATGGCGTTGTAGGATATTTAAACCCTGTTTTTTTATTTATTCTATTTGTCTATAAATTAAATGGAATAATATTTGTTATTTTTGTAAGTGAAAAGGAAAATATTAGCAGATTTGGTCTTTTAATTGGATTTTTATTTTCATTATTTTGAATTTTGTTCATTATTTTAATTCCGATATATTGAATAAAATGATAGATTGGTTGAAAATTTAATTCACTATAAGTGGTTTTATTGATTTTTTTTATTACATTTGAAATATTTCTTATTACAAATTGATTTGTTGATATTGTAAGCAAATCAATGCAATTTGGAAAAAAATAATAAATTTACGATTAGAAAAAAAGAACATATTAATTAAAGTATAGAAATTTGTGTTGATGGAACTGTTCTCTTTTTATAATGTTGAAAATTTATTTTTACCCGATCCTAAGCCTGTCCACAAATTAGATCCTACAAAGTCAGGTTTAAGAAACTGGGATGAGAGAAGATATAAAAACAAACTTTTTAAAATCTCTCATGCATTTCAATTGATGAAGGAGGAAAATGGAGTATTGCCATTTATTATAGGATTATCCGAAGTTTCCGGAAGGAAAGTTTTAGAAGATCTTGTGGAAATGGAACCTTTTAATTCTGAATATGGAATTGTACATTACAATTCTATGGATGAAAGAAAGGTAGATGTAGCCATGTTATATGATAAAAATAAAGTAGAGGTTATAGATTCTGAAACCATTACTTTCTTTTTTGAAATAACCTATAAAAACACTGGAAATTACGATACAACCAGAGATGTTCTTTTTTCAAAAGTTAAATATAAAGGAGAAATTATAAATGTCTTTGTCGCCCATCTTCCCTCTAAGCGCGAAAAAGATATTAATAAACCCAAAAGAGCCTTTATACTCAATGAGGTCCGGCAGCGGATCATGAAAATTGCGAATGCTGATAAAGAACATGTCATATTGTGTGGTGATTTTAATGAAAACCCGGATGATGAAAATTTAGTACAAATTCTATATGACAATGATCATGAGAAGGTTTTGATGAACCCTTTTCAGGAGTTGTTTTCTACAAGAAATTATTCTACTTTTCATTATAAATCTGGATTGCTGTACGATCAGATTATCATGTCGAGATCCCTTCTTGACAATAAAACGCTGGCTTTTCAGGAAGCTTGTGTATTTAATTCTGAGAAACTCAGCAGCAGGACCAGAAATTTTGAAGGACGACCTTTCCGAACTTATGCCGGTACCCGGTATTTAGGCGGATACAGCGATCACTTTCCGGTTTTTGTAAAGTTTAAAAGCTTATCATAAAAAAACATAAATAATAAAAAAGTAGAAAATGAAAAATTCGAGCAACACAAGCTATCATTTAGATTCCATTGACAAGGAAATTATCTATATGTTGATGGATAACGCTAAAACTTCTTTAGCACACATTTCAAAGAATGTGGGAATCTCTACAACAGCAGTACACCAAAGAATTAAAAAACTGGAGCACGCAGGAGTTATTGAAAATTCAATCTCATTCCTTAATCCTAAAAAAATCGGATATAAAGTGATTTCTTATATCGGTGTGTTTTTGGATCAGCCAAGCCATTACCCTGAAGTGGTAAAATCTTTGCATGATATTAATGAAGTAGTAGAAGCGCACTATACAACAGGTAATTATACAATATTCCTTAAGGTTCTTTGTAAAGATAATGATCATTTAATGCAAATTCTTAGCAAACTCCAAAAATTGAAAGGAGTAACAAGAACAGAAACTTTTATATCTTTGGAACAAGGTATTTACAGACAATTGAAAGTATAACGATATGAACATAGCCCAATATTTGGATTCAACTTACTTGAAGACACCGGAACAATCAGGTATTTCACATGAAGAAACCCTTCAGATTGATAAAAAACTTGCACAGGAAGCCATTGATAATGGTATTTTCGCAGTAATGATCAGGCCGGATTATGTAGCTGAAATTAAAAAATATATTCAGGAGAGAAATTCAAATGTTGTAGTAGGAACTGTAATAGGATTCCATGAAGGAACGTATTCTGTAGAAGAAAAGCTTGCAGAAGCTTCAAAAGCTATTGAAGATGGAGCAGATGAACTGGATTTCGTGATTAATTACAGTGCTTATCTTCAGGGAAATACAGATCTGGTAAAAGAAGAGTTTGTAAAATGTACAAAGCTGGCTTTGGAACATCATAAAATTGCAAAATGGATTATTGAAATTGCAGCTTTAACAAACGAACAGATTGGAGATCTTACCAAGGATATTTCAAACTGGGCAGAAGAGAATTTTTCCGCCGATGATTTATCTCATATTTTTGTTAAATCATCAACCGGTTTTTATGAAACTAAAGATGGGAAGCCTAATGGAGCAACCTTTGAAGGAATAAGAATTATGCTAGATAATGCAGGAAAACTTCCTGTAAAAGCAGCCGGAGGAGTAAGAACACCTGAAGACGCTGAAAAAATGATTACTATGGGAGTAAAGAGAATTGGAACTTCCTCAGCATTGGCACTCATTACAAATAAATCTTCATCAGGCGGATATTAAATTTGATATTCAAGAATAATAAAAAAACCATCAATTCAATTGATGGTTTTTATTTTTATACCTGAGCCTGATATTCTTCGTAGAATTGCTGGGTTTCTTTAATCAGAGCATCCATTTCTTCTAAGGTGAAAACCTCCAGGAACCTTTTTCTGAAGTCTTTGAAGTGAGGAATTCCTCTGAAATAGTTGCTGTAATGCTGTCTCATTTCTACCAATCCTAATCTTTCCCCTTTCCATTCTGCACTCCATTCAGCATGCTGGCGAACGGCTAATAAACGGTCTGAAATAGTAGGAGCAGGCAAATGTTCACCTGTTTTAAAGAAATGTTTGATCTCGTTAAATATCCAAGGATACCCGATGGCTGCACGTCCAATCATAATTCCGTCACAGGCATATTTTTGTTTGTATTCCAATGCTTTTTCCGGTGAATCAATATCCCCGTTTCCGAAAATAGGAATTTCAATATTTGGATTTTGCTTAATTCTTGAAATATGTTCCCAATCTGCTTCACCCTTATACATTTGTGCGCGGGTTCTGGCATGGATGGTAAGTGCCTTGATTCCGGTTTCCTGAAGACGTTCTGCTACTTCGTCAATATTGATACATGTACTGTCCCATCCTAAACGCGTTTTCACGGTTACAGGCAGGTGAGTAGAACTTACTACAGCCTTTGTAAGACGAACCATAAGGTCAATATCTTTCAAAACTCCGGCACCGGCTCCTTTGCAAACCACTTTTTTTACAGGACAACCAAAATTAATGTCTACCAGGTCCGGATTTACTGTTTCAACAATTCTCGCAGACATAGCCATTGCTTCTTCATCACCACCGAAAATCTGTATCCCGACTGGTCTTTCATAATCGAAAATATCCAGTTTTTTACGGCTCTTGATGGCGTCACGAATTAACCCTTCGGAAGAAATAAATTCCGAATACATTAAATCTGCACCATGCATTTTACACAAACGTCTGAACGGTGGATCACTTACGTCTTCCATCGGAGCCAGCAAAAGCGGAAATTCCGGCAGTTCTATATTGCCTATTTTTATCATGGTGCAAATTTACAAAATTCTGAATAGTTGAAAATATGATATTATCTATTACTGTGAATGATGAGTTTATATGGGGTTGAGGGTGGGAGTGTTTTAGGGTTTGAGAGTATTAGAGTATTAGAGTATTAGAGTATTAGAGTAGCGGAAAGAAAATTTAGAGATAGAGAGAAATAGCTAACCTTAAACCTTTAGAAACTTGCTTTTACCTGCATGCTTCCGATGTGAATAGTTCTTTCCCCGGAGTTTCTTCCTTCATAATTTAAATTCAATTGAATGAATGAATTGAGGGCCTGTTGGATAAATACGCTCCATACCTGGTTTTTTCCAGGCTTCAACCCATCAAGCATCTGATTTCCTACAATACTGAAATTGTTACCATTGAAATTATTATTGATGAAAGAGAAGTTTCCGCGGATGGACGTTTTTCTGAACTCCCATTGGACGGTTCCTGTAACATCAAAAGCTTTTAATAATTCTTCACCATCAATTCTTTTTTTCTGACGGTAAGCAGAAGAAAGTTCAGCCTGAAGAGCATCTGTAAATTTGTAAGTGGCTTTTGGTTTGGTTTCAAAATTATTTAAGCGATAATCTCTTGTTGCGAATAACTGTGAAGAATTTTTAATATCATGAACAGAATTTTCCCAGTCAACCCTGAATTCTTTGTTAAACCAGTATCCGATATTCAGGAAATGAGAAGTTTGCTCACGTTCTTCATTACTGAAATTAGCATTGATAAGGTTATCATTTGTAATGAACCGGTAGTTTCCGTTCCATCCGGATTTATCCGTTGGATTGAATTGTACAGAAGTTAAAATATTTTGATTTTTAAGGATCTGATCATTATTTTTCTCAAATGGATTTAATACCAGAACCTTGTCTTTTTTATAGAATGAGTTTTGAGAATTTAATGAAATGTTGAAGTTCCAGCGTTTTAAAAAGGCATTTTCAGAGTTAAAAACAATAGCCGGATTTACAAATAGAGCCAGCTGCAATTTGTTTTTATTGGATGGAATATATCGTACAGAGTTGGTGTAAACCCTGATGTATTGGGCTAAATCAGAGTATTCGGCTATTTCAAATTCATCTAGCTGCTGAATACCATCACCATTATAATCAGTCCATTTATAAACGCCCTGTCCGTCTGTTACTTTGATATATTGAAACTCTCGTTGTGCTTCCTGTCCATTCCCTAATTCATAGAATGCCTGTAGACGCATCCCGTTTCTGAAAAGCTGTTGATTATAAAGAATATTACCTACTACAAAATCATTATTTCTGGTGACATCACCTTCTATCCCTGAATAAAAGAATTTTCTGTAATGGATTAAAGCATTTAAAGTAGTTCTTTCCGTTTTTATAATCTGACTTTCAGCCATAACCCCCAGAATATTGTTCATATTCTGAAGTCTGTTATCACGTACTGAGTCATTATCCCTCATATATACTTTAGCAAGTAATTTTGTACGGGTACTGTCCCCAATTTTCTTTTGAACGAAAATTTCTTTCCAGCTGAAACTTGTGACATCCATAAGCTGAGTATCATTATATTTTTTCTCATTATGTTCCATACTTCCTCCTATGGCCCAGCTTCCTTTCTTTCCTGTAAATTCTGTTGAGATTCCACCACGAATGAATTTGGTATCCTGAAGTGTAGCATTGGTACTCAGGTAAGATAAATTCCCTTTTGTAAAGAATTTCCCGGTGATCCAACCGAAATCAAGATCGTTTTTGATCCCTTTATAAGAATCCTGCTCATTTAAATAATTGATACGATAATTTAGAGTAGATTTATTATTCCATTTATTTAAAAAACTAAAGATAAAACGATTCTGTGTTTTCTTATTAAATTCCTGGGTTAAGTTGAAATCCCTGGAGAATTCAACATCATTGATACGATCCAGGATGTGAAACTGCTTGTCTATGTATTGGTACTCAAAGCTTGGGGTTCCTTTCCATGAATTTTTTGTAAAAGTTTTATTTCCAAAGACACGATAAGCATATCCTGTGTTCTGATCAGAATCTTTTGATGAAAATAAATTAACATCATAATTGCTCAGGGAAATATCAGCACCTATTTTCCCTTCTTCCAATAAATATTCAGAGCTAAGAGAGAACACCTGAGATTTTTGTGGTGAAGGAAGTTTTCTTACCGCTCTGTAATCTCCTGCATTGGGCCCTACATATTCAAAAACACGTCCGTTATTGGTGGTTTGTGCTGTTTTATAATCTCCCTGATTAGCGCCAAAATAGGTGAAAGATACCTGATAGAGAGTTTCATTAGGATCAGTAGAAAGTTCATAGAAGTTTCCGGCAGGATTTAAACGGTATAAAATTTTATTCACATCATATTCCGTAACAACTCCCGATGGCGCATACATCAGATTCGGGTCATTTCCTGCATTGGCTAAAATCTGTTCGTCTTCTTTGGATAAACTTAGAGCAAGAGGAGCATTTTTGTTATCATTTTCCATGAACCAGTTCAGTCCAACCTTAAATTTTTCTCTTTGATGCTCCAGCTTTCCGGTAAATAAATATCTTGAATAATTCCTATTGGCATAGTTATAGGAAATCGTAATAAAATTCTGTTGGAAAATAGGACGAAAACTGGTAAAAGTAACCTCGCCTGTATTATAGTTGATCACATAATCCTGGTTTTCCCCACGTTTCATCAGGATACCATCAATAAATACCTGTTCAGAACCTGAGATCAGAGTAATGAACTGTTCTCCGTTTTTTCCTGTCAAGCGGTAAGGCCCCTGGTTTCCTTCAACTCCCTGAAAACGGATTCTATGAAATTCACTTCGCGCTACACCGGCAGAAATATCCACAAATGTTTTATTTTCTTTCCCAAATTCTGTCTGAAACTGGATGCCCATGCTTCGTCTCTGGTATTTAGCAAAATAATTTTTAGATTCTACAAGATCAAGATGCCCGGCTCTGAGAATAGATTTATCCTTAATGTTCAACTGCATATAAATTTTGTCAAACTCTTCTAGAGTTTGAGTATATCCATCTGCCTGAATGGGTAAGTTATGGTCGGAAATACTCGCCAAAATGGTAACATCTTTTGAAAGACGTCCGGAAATCTGTAGATCCATGGAACTTTGTACAGACTGCCCCTGATTATTACCAAATGTAATTCCACGGATAATGGAACCCTTGGAATTAAGTTCACCTAAAAACCTTTTCTTATCATTTTTTGCCAGTACAGCTTCATCAACAACAATTCTGTTGTGGGTTCGGATAAAGTCTAAGGTGTCTTTTACAAAAATATCCTGTTCAAGTTTGGCAGCGAGAATGCTATCCTTTTTAACGCTGTCTTCCGGAACGTTGGGATTTTTCCATGAAAATACCTGAGCATTTCCTGAAAATATGCCAAAGAAAAATACAACGATTAGGATAAAAATATTTCGCAACTCCTGAAAATAATTCGTAAAAATAATTAAAAAATGTTAATGGCAATGAGTTAACTATTATTAACAAAAAGTTAACTTATTTATTGTGCTAAATACGAAAAATGATGTAATTTTATCACCTAAATAATTAATAAATAAAATTTTAAATCATGAAAAAACTTTATTCGTTTTTTGCTACAGTTGTAGTAGCAAGTGGAATTTATGCTCAACAAACTATAGCTTTATCTGAGGATTTCGCTGCTTATACTGCTGGTGGAAATACAGCATCAACGGGTTCATCAGCTCCTAATGGAACAGATGTTTATAATCCGGGAAATGCTACTAACCCAATCCCTCCAGTCGCAAACTTTCCTAGTGGATCGAAAGTATACAGTGCAGGAGGAATGGCAAAATTAGGATCAAGTTCTGCTATCGGGACTATGACTTCAAAATCTTTGGATTTATCAACTGATGGAGGTAATGTAGTAATTACTTTTGATGTTAAGGGTTGGACAGCTACTCCAAGTACTATCGTTGTAAAAGTAACTAATCTTACTGATCAGACTGTATCTTATACTGCTGTGATGTCTGGAACACCTGAATCAAAAACAGTAACTTTTACTGGTGGTCAGGCAAATTCAACTGTTACATTTGAAACTACAAATACTTCTTTTAGAGCTTATTTAGATAACATTGTTATCAAAACTGTTGCTAGCGGTTCTTTAGCTGTTACAGAAATCAATAAAGGAAAATCTATAGCAAACTTCGTTAAAAACACTTTCGTTAAAAACAACGAAATCACTTTCGGAGCTGATGCTAAAGACGTGAAAATTTTCAATATGTTCGGACAGCTTGTTAAAGAAGCTTCTGTAAAAGCAAACGGAACTGTAAACGTTGCTGAATTAACAAAAGGAAACTATATTGTAACAGGTACTGTAAACAATGAAGCAGTATCTCAGAAAATCCTAAA
>NZ_MAYF01000356.1 GCF_001684955.1 Chryseobacterium contaminans
GTAAGCCATTCCTATGATTAAGGAGAAAGATAACTCCTTAAAAATAGTAATGGTAACCAAAAGTGAAGAAGAGCACATCATGGAGGAAGCCATTGGTTCCCAAATTGCGGATTACATCCTAAAACCAGTAAATCCTAATCAGATATTACTTTCTTTAAAAAAGAACCTTCAGCAAGATAATCTGGTAGAACAAAAAACTATTTTACAATATCAACAGGAATTCAGAAACCTCTCTATGGAACTTTCCTACCTGAGAACTTATCAGGATTGGGCCGAATACTATAAAAAAATCCTAAGCTGGGAAATTAAGTTCGATAAGGTGGCAGATAATGAGTTTGCAGATCTTCTACAATCCCAGAAAGAGGAAGCTAATATCCAGTTTGCCAAATTTATTGAAAAAAATTATGTAGACTGGCTTACCGATTCTGACAAACCTCTGATGAGTCATACCCTTTTCAAGGAAAAAGTAAAGCCTGAGGTAGAAAAAGAGAAAGTACTTTTATTAATGGTTGATAACCTTCGTTACGACCAATGGAAAGTGATTGAGCCTTTATTTACGAAATATTACAATAAAATTTCAGAAGATTATTATTACAGTATCCTTCCAACGGCTACACAATATGCAAGAAACTCTTTCTTTGCAGGTTTAATGCCTTCAGAAATTGAAAAACGTTTCCCTGATAAATGGTTTAACGATAATGAAGAAGGAAATAAAAACGAGTTTGAACGTGACTTCCTGGAAGATCAGATGAAAAGAATTGGCCTTGGGTCCAAATCCATGAAATATCTAAAAGTGTTAAACGCGGATTTTGAAAGAAAAATCTACGATGATTTCAACCAGCATAAAAATAATGACCTGTTGGTAATCGTTTATAACTTCATTGATATTCTTTCTCATGCTAAAACTGATAATCATATAGTAGATCAGCTGATCCGTGATGATAAAACTTTCCGCTCATTAACTTTGAACTGGTTTGAAAATTCTTCACTGATGAAGATCATTAAAACAGCGGCGGAAAACGGATATAAATTAGTTATCACCACAGATCATGGTACGGTTTATGTTAAAAAACCAAGCAAAGTGGTAGGTGACAGAGAAACTTCTACCAATATCCGATATAAAACAGGGAAAAGCTTAACATATGACGATAGTGATGTTTGGGCTATTACTAATCCGGAAAAACTTTTCCTTCCGAAAGGAAACTTAAGCTCGAAGTATATTTTTGCAAAAAACAATATCTTCCTGGCTTATCCTAAGAATTACAATCATTTTGTAAATTACTATAAAGAAACCTACCAACATGGTGGAATTTCATTGGAGGAATGTATTATTCCTATCAGTATTTTAGAACCCAAGTAGTTTTTTTCATAGTTTATTTAATTTTGGGTTAAAGGCGGGAAAAATCACTTGATTTTTCCCGCTTCTTTTTTAATATTATCTGAATTAGCGAATAATAAAATCAACAATTATTCTATTATCAAAACAATTCAATTTATATTTTAAACTCAATAATAAAAATACCAATAAAAAAAATTCAATCAAGCTATAGATATGGCCTGACTTACTAACTATTGATAAATTTATACAGTAAAAAAAAATATAAATTATGAAAAAGAACATTTTTGCAATTGCATTACTTTCTGTATTCTTATTAACTTCTTGCAAACAGGAAAAAACAAACTTTGAAAAAAAATCAGAAACTGCTGCCGCTACAGACTCTATTACATCCACAATAGCCAAAGATTCTATAGCCAGTACTGATTTAGTAAAAAGTACTCTAAAAGATAGCTCCGGAAAAACATTGGAAGTAGTCTTTGATAACACCAAAGATGTTGCTACATTAGTCTTTAATGGTGAAAACTTAGAATTAAAAGGTCAAAAACCTGCATCAGGAATTTGGTATAAGAATGACCATTATGAACTTAGAGGAAAAGGAGATGACGTTCAACTCTCTAAAGATGGTAAGGTTGTCTTTGAAAATGCTAAATAAGATAAATTTAATTTTCTTAATAACATCGGTTTTACACTTTGTAAAACCGTTTTTTTATCTCTTGAAATTGAAATTTATTAGATATTTCCCTGTTTCTTTTTTATAGTCTGTAAGAGTTCCTATCTTCGTAAAAAATAAAAATTATGTTCATTGTTTCCCTTACATATAAGGTCTCCATTGAAAATGTAGAGTGCCATATTCCGGAACACAATATCTTTCTTCAAAAATATTATGATTCAGGACTTTTTATTGCTTCGGGAAGAAAAGAGCCCAGAACCGGAGGAATTATAGTCTGTAACGCTTCCTCTAAAAATGAAATTGAACATATCATCACAGAAGATCCGTTTCATATCCATCAGGTAGCAGATTATGATATCACGGAATTTATCCCAACAAAATGCAACGAAAATTTTAAAATATTTATAAAAGACTAATGAGATTAATTACATACAATGTTAATGGAATCAGAGCGGCTTTCACAAAAGATTTTCTAGGTTGGCTGAAGACTGCTGATCCGGATATCATCTGTATCCAGGAGAGCAAGGCAGGAAATGATCAGATAGATATCGAAAGTCTTGAAAAATTAGGTTACCACAGCTATTGGCATTCAGCAATAAGAAAAGGCTATAGTGGGGTTGGAATTGCCTCAAAAATAAAACCTAATCACGTAGAGTATGGTTGCGGTATAGAAAGTTATGATAATGAAGGAAGAATCATTCGTGCTGATTTTGATGGATTCTCTGCTATTTCAGTCTACGTGCCTTCCGCATCTAATATTGAAAGGCTGGATTTCAAGATGCAGTTCTGCCACGATTTTCTTGCCTATATCAAAAACCTTAAAAAAGAAATTCCTAATCTGATTATATCAGGTGATTTTAATATTTGCCACGAAGCTATTGATATTCACAATCCTGTTGGATTAAAGAACGTTTCAGGATTTCTTCCTATGGAAAGAGAATGGATGACGGATTTCATCAATGAATGTGAACTTATTGACAGTTTCAGGTTCTTTAACAATGAGCCCGATAATTATACGTGGTGGAGCTACAGGCAAAATTCAAGAGAGAGAAATAAAGGCTGGAGGCTGGATTATAACTTCGCCTCATATAGTTTGAAAGATAAGCTTACCCGTGCTGTTATTTTAAAAGAAGCGGTTCATTCTGATCATTGCCCTGCTCTGTTGGAATTAGATCTATAAATCCTTATACAATACAAAAGCCAGCTGAAATCAGCTGGCTTTTTTTAATTTAAATCATAAAATTAATCGACAATTTCATATTCGACCGGAATAGTACCACGATTGATATCTCCGATCTCATCGAACGCTGCTTTAGACATATCTAAAGATCTCGATGAATGGTAAGGCCCTCTGTCATTAATTCTCACTATTACTTCTTTACCATTTCTAAGGTTTGTTACCTTAACGTTTGTTCCAAATGGAAGCGTTCTGTTTGCTGCAGTAAACTTTGAGTTATCAAAGATTTCTCCGCTAGCAGTTTTTCTACCGTTAAATTTATCGTGGTAGTACGATGCATAACTTGTTTTTTTCGCATCTAAGGCATTACTTGTAAACGAGTAAACACCTAGGGTTGAAATCATCATTATGATTACGAGAATGAATCTTTTCATCATTTTGAACTTTTATTGGTTTTGACAGGGCAAAAGTATCAGGAATCTAATTAAGTCCCTATTTCAATTGTTAAAAAATGTTAACAAAACCTAAATTATATGTTAACTACCTTTGTAACCTCCTATGAATAGGGATTTCAAAGACCATTGTTAAAAAGTGTTAAAAAAAATACTAAAATGTTAATTTAATTAACTAATTTATGCATAATTTCAAAATTGATAAAATATAAATAACTGACTATCAATAATTTGTAATAATTAAAAATATTGATTACATTCATAAATCTAAGTTTTGAAAACTAAAAGTGTTAAGAATTAAAATAGAGTAAACCCGTTGATAGAATACCCTATACATCATAACACTTAAACTTCTAAGGTTATTTTAACAACAAAATTAACCTCGAAATTTAAACTTAATGAATTATTTATTCAATCTTATTGTATATTTCATTCATTATGTATGTAAAAGAACAACTTCTCTTTGTAATCACTTTCAAAAGTAGACGGTAAAGAACGGATATTTAAATAATAGCTATAATGAAAAATTAAATATACCAATTATTATAGGCTAAAACAAATAAAAACCCAATAATACCCTATTAACCGGAGATTGAACTTTTATATTTAACTTCTTCATAATGAAATCAATTACGGTCTATTTAAACGTAATTAATAGCTAGCTAAATAAAGAATACCACAAAGCTATAATGGTACATTTCTTATATAGGAAGCTAAAGAAAAAACCAACGATTTAATCGTTGGTTTTAATATGTAATTAAATAAAATTCTTTTTATTTTAAATATTCTAATACATAATCGTATGTTCCGTTAGGATACACTACAGACATGTTAGGAGAACCTGTAATAGCATTACCTGAAGTCGTATCATATGAGTATAAACTTCTATCATATACTGTATTTGTTCCAGCTTTATAAATTGTAATGCCATACATTGCAGTAATACCAGCAGGAGCAGGGATACTTACAGCTGTAGATGTACCACTAGCAGTGAAAGTACCTTTAATAGCATAAAGCTGCTTATCACCAGTTGGAGTATTGATAAGTGTATTTGTAGTTGTTTCAGTTGTTCCGATAGTTACTTTTGGAGAAGCTCCAATGGCAACCCATCTCCCTGTTGCTGCAGAAAAGTTACCTGAAGCAGGTCCCGCAGTTGGATTAGAGAAATAATAGAATCCTGGAGTAACAGCCTGAGCTCCTATTCCTGATCCTGTAGCCGGAGTATTTCCAGTTCCTGTATTATAAACAATCATCCCATCATAAGCAGTAGGGAAGTTATCTTCATCTCCTGTTGTTGATGCAAATGTAAAATTAGTTAAGTTAGTTCTAGGGAAAACTAATCCTTTCCCATCTTTAGTATTAGCATCATCACTGAAACCATTAGTGGCTCCTGATGCATCCATAAATGCTGATTGTCCCTGAATATTACCACTAGCAAATCCATTAGTTCTTAATTGAGCTTTAGAATATTGAGACATTGCTAATGCAGAGGCAACGATTAGTAAAAATTTTTTATTCATGACTTAAATGTGTAAAAAGTTAATATTATTGAGCTGAGAACGATTGCCAACTAGTACCATCAGAGACAAACGCGATACCTCTACCTGCAACCTGAATAGAATTTACAGAAGTAGAACTAATCCCATTAATTGTAATATTTTGCGTTCCGGTTCTAACAACAGTTATAGTTTTACCTTTATTACCTGCATTCGCTGGAAAAGCTGTAAAATCTGCTGTATTTCCTGTAAGGAATACATACCCATTAAGATCTGCAGCAGTAAAATCATTTCCTGTAGTAGATGTTCTCACACTAACTGGTGCACTTACTGTACCACCACCACCTAATGCTTTCCACACATTGTTACCAGCTGTACCGTCATAGTAATAGAATCCTGGAGCTGTAACATTTACTGTTTTACCTGTACCATTACCTCCTAATCCGGTTACAAACACTAGAGCACCATTTTGAGCACTTGGAGTAGTAGTAGCATCAGCATAAGCTGTGTTTTTAGTTTCTAATTCTGCTCTTGTTAAACGAGGGACCAATAGGGCATCAGGTCTAGAAGTATCTGCAGCGTTAGCTACTACATCTAGAGTTGCGGCAGGTGTGGACGTGTTAATCCCCACTCTCCCTTGCTGAGCCTTAGAAAGAGCCGTAAAGGCAACGAGCATAGTTGCTGTTAATAAAAATTTTTTCATAAGTTTTTAAAGATTTTAATTACATTATTTTTCATCAAAATTTCCAAAGGAAAATGTATCTCAACTTGCGATTATTATCTTAAGGCTAATATAAATAAAAAAAAGTATTTTTTTGAATTTTCAGCCTAATTTTAATAAATAACTTGTTGATAGCATATGATTTAAAAACATTGCTTATGGCGCAAATTTAAGACATAATTTTTTAATTTACATACTTTATAATAGAAAATTAAAAAATCTTAATACTTAAAAAACACAATTAATTGAAAATCAACTAATTGGTAAATTTAACATAAAATTATTTATATTAATTTGCATTAATATTTGATTTTTTCTTAATCAGGAAGCAAAACTTTTCTTCCTGATTAAGAATGTTTTATCTTTCTATAATAATTCTCCATATAAGTCGAATTCTTCTGCTGAAGTAATCTTCACATCTGCAAATTCTCCGATAGAAATATAGGTATTTTCAGCAGATACCAGAACCGTATTGTCTACATCCGGAGAGTCATATTCTGTTCTCCCGATAAAGTAGTTTCCTTCTTTACGATCGAAGATGCATCTAAACACTTTCCCTACTTTTTCCTGGTTCTTTTCCCAAGAAATCTGAGATTGTACTTCCATAATTTCTTCTACTCTGGCTTCTTTTACTTCCTGCGGAATATCATCTTCCAACACATAAGCTCCGGTATTTTCTTCATGAGAATAAGTAAAGCATCCTAATCTGTCGAATTTCTGCTCTTTCACCCATTCTTTAAGTTCCTGGAATCTTTCTTCTGTTTCTCCCGGATACCCTACAATAAGAGTTGTTCTGATCGCCATATCTGGAACTTTCTCTCTGAATTTTCCTAAAAGGGCATTTGTTTTCTCGTGGGTAGTTCCTCTTTTCATTGATTTCAACAGATCAGAATTGATATGCTGAAGTGGGATATCTATATAATTACAAACTTTAGGTTCTTCACGGATAATATCCAGAACATCTTCAGGGAAACCGCTTGGGAAAGCATAATGAAGACGGATCCACTCTACTCCTTCTACTTTTACCAATTCTTTTAGTAAATCTCCTAATGCACGTTTTTTATAAATATCTAATCCGTAATAAGTAAGGTCCTGAGCGATAAGGATTAATTCTTTAGTTCCTTTTTTTGCCAATTTCTGAGCTTCAGAAACTAATTTCTCAATAGGAGTGGAAACGTGGCCACCTCTCATCAAAGGAATAGCGCAGAAAGAGCATGGTCTGTCACATCCTTCTGAAATTTTAAGATATGCATAATGTTTCGGAGTAGTTGTTAATCTTTCTCCTACCAATTCATGTTTATAATCTGCACCAAGATGCTTTAACAGTACAGGAAGATCTCTTGTACCAAAGTATTGGTCTACATCTGGAATTTCTTTAACCAAATCCGGCTTATATCTTTCAGAAAGACAACCTGTAACGAATACTTTTTCTACTTCACCTCTGTTTTTAGCCTCTACATAATCTAAAATGGTATTGATAGATTCTTCTTTAGCATTATCAATAAATCCGCAGGTATTAATAACAACAATATCTCCGCGATCTTCATGAACCACTTCTTTTCCGTTGGCTTTCAGCTGGCTCATTAATACTTCAGAGTCATATACATTTTTGGAACATCCAAGTGTAACTACATTGATTTTTTTCTTCCCTACCGATTTTGTACGCATCTTTTTGATTTTGAGTCTGCAAAGATACAAAATATTAAAAGAGTAAGAGTTACAAAAATAAAAACCACTTTAAAAAAGTGGTTTTCAGTATGATACTTTAAAAATTTTTTTCTTTAAATCCAGGAGCATTCTGGTCTTTTTCTGAAAGAACAGCATCTTTTTCATCAATCTTCCAGTCTATATTCAAATCTGGATCATTAAATTTTACACTTCCTTCTGATTCTTTATTATAAAAGTTATCACATTTATAAGAGAACACAGCATGAGTGCTTAGCACTGAAAAACCATGGCCAAAACCTCTTGGTACATAAAGCTGTAATTTATTCACTGCAGTAAGTTCTATTCCGAACCATTGCCCGAATGTAGGAGAATCTTCTCTAAGATCAACTGCCACATCCCAAACGCTTCCTTCAAGACATGATACCAGTTTGGCTTGAGCATGCTCTCCTTTTTGAAGATGTAATCCTCTCAATACACCATAAGAAGATTTGGAAACATTATCCTGAACAAAATGTCCGTTCATTCCTGTAAGTTCTTCAAATCTTTTTTCGTTGAACTTTTCAAAAAAGTAGCCTCTATCATCTTCAAATACAGTAGGCTCTATAATATAACAGTCTTTAAGCGGGGTTTCTTTAATTTTCATGTTTATAGGTTATATTTTTTTTTCAAGCTCCATTTTAATCCCAAATATACTACACCTGCCGGAATAAATATAATTAAAAAGACAACCCAAATTGGAAGTTGCGAATGAATTAAAAATATATTAATAATTAATTGACATAATGCATACACAAAGCTTATTATTAAATGGGAGACTTTCTTCTCATTCGCAAAAAGCTGATATAAATGTCTTCTATGAGCTTCAAAAATATTCTCTTTTAATAATAAGCGTTCCATAATGGTAAGTACCACTTCCATCCCATAAATAGATAACAGCAAAATATATTTATATTCTCCTGTCCTCATGATTAAAAGGGTAATAAGACCTATGACCCAGAAACCTATCCCCATACTACCAACATCTCCTGCAAAACACCTTGCTTTTTTTCTAAAATTAAAAAAAAGAAATACTGCACATGCTAATACCGGATAATATATAAAACTATGATCAGTAAACTGGATAACTTCTCTATTGATATAAGCTAATGAACCTAAAGTAACCAAACTATAGAGCCCGGTCATCCCATTAATACCATCCATGAAATTATAAGCATTCAATGTACCAATAATTACAATGAATAGTATGGGCCAAACCCAAACAGGCATTAAAGTAAATGCCCCGGTAAAATACAACAACAATACTACTGAAATCAAATGAACTGATAATCTGATCTTATTAGACAGAGTCCTAACATCATCTATAAAACTAATTGTACAGATAGCCAGTAAACCCAAGCCAAAAGACCAATAGTTTTGTATAACTTCATCAAAATTGAAGAAACAAAAGATAATAAAAGCAATAGGAAAAATAATTCCACCCCCTCTTAAGGTAATCTGCGTGTGTGCACTTCGATGGTTGGGTTTATCAATGATATTGTATTTATCTGCTATTTTGAAATAAATAAGTATTGAGACAAATAACAGTAGTGTTACAAAAATATATTCCATTATTTTGTTTGAAAACTTTTTATAGTTTTTGTTAATCCTTCTTCAGCTGAGACTGGCAGCTTTGAAAGTTGTAAAGCTTTTTTAATTTTAATATTAGAAACGGCATAACTTTCCGTAAGCTTTTTTAGTCTCTCAGAGTTCAGTGGCAATTTAATTTTATCACCTAATTTTGCGATAGAAATAATCAACTTTTTGGAAATTTTCAATAATTTTAATTTTTTACCTGATGTTTTACTTATAATTTGTATAAGTTTATTGGTGGAAATAAAATCATCATCAGCAAAATTATAAATTCCCGAGTTAATATTCTTATTTTTAAGAATTTGTAATATTAAAAAGTTCAAATTATCTATGCTTAAAAAGGATCTTTGATTTTCAAAAGCAGCAAGTGGCCATGGAATTCCTTTTTCTACCACTTTATATAATAAATTTAAATTTCCTTTATTTCCAGGGCCATGAATCATACATGGTCGAATAATAAAAAGTCTCTTTCCAGCCGGTAGCACTTTTGACAATAAATATTCTTCCGCTAAAAGCTTAGACTTCCCATAAGGTGTTTTAGGATCTGAATGATGGTCTTCATTTAAAATATCATCTACTGTATCTGCTGTAGCTTTTACACTACTGAAATACAAAAAGTCTTTAATATCCGAGTTTATAAATTCATCAAAAAGCTCTTTTGTCAGCTCTGTATTGATCTTAAAATATTCCTCATCAGCAGCAGTATTAGCTGTATCGTGAGCTTTTCCCGCAAGATGTATCAAAGCATCATAATTTCCAGAAAGTCTCCAATCATTTCTAAGGGATAATCCTACAGGATTACACTGGTTCTCTTCAAGATATTTAAATAGGTTCTGCCCTACAAACCCCGATACTCCTGTAATAACAACATTCATTTTTTTGAAATTATTTTTTCAAGATTTGAAATACATTCCTCCATTTTATAATTTTTCTCATAAAAGAATTTTCCGTTAAGCCCCATTACATTTAATTCTTCTTTGTCCTTCTGAGATGCTAATTCTATAGTTTTTGCCAATTTTTCACCATCTCCTGCTGGAACAGTAAATCCACATCTGGCTTCTTTTATATTTTCAGCTCCTTCTCCGTTTAACATTGCCATAATGGGTTTTCCTGAACTCATATATGCCTGGACTTTAGCTGGCACAGTGAGATTAAAGATAGGATCATCTTTAAGACTTACCAATAATATATTTGCAGCATTAAAGAAAGAAGCCATTGCCTCAACAGGAAATCTGCCCATTGTATATACTGTATCTTGTAACTCATGTTCTTTAATAAAGTCTTGCACAAAAGGCATCTTGCGCCCATCTCCTACTAGTATAATTTTAATATACTTAATGTTTTTAAGCTTAAGGGCTGCCTCCATTATGCTTTCCATATCCTGAGCCTCACCAATATTTCCAGCAAACATTACCTTAAAGCCATCTGGAAGGTCAGGAATAGGATAATCAAGGTTTCCTGAGGAAATAGTATCTTCAGCCCAATTGGGGAAATATTCAATTTTACTTTTGTAATTTCCTTTTTCTAATATTGACTCTTTAAAACCTTTAGAAGTAATTAGTATTTTCTCAGATTCATTATAAAACTTCTGAACCATCTTAGTGAAAAAGTTCAGAACAAATTTATTTTTTATTCCTCCTGCTATTTCAAGACTTTCAGGCCAAAGATCCATCACCCAGAAATAAACAGGAGTTTTCTGTAATTTTTTTATAACCAGAGCTGGATAAAACTGAGTAATCGGAGAGGGTTCATGAACAATAACAGCATCATACTTTTCCTGAGATGACAATTTTCTGGCTTTTAAAGAAGCAAAAAATGCCCAGCTAAAATAATTAAGAAAAAGCCTAATTCCCCCTCCTTTTCCTCGGGGTAATAACAAAGCTCTAATAATTTTAACTCCATCAATCATCTGTTCTCTGTTTTCAGAAAAGCTATATCCATCATAAATTTTCCCTTCAGGATAATTAGGAATACCAGTCAAAACAGTAACATTATGGCCTCTTTTTTGAAGTTCAAAGGCCATATCATTACTCTTAAAGTTTTCAGGATAAAAGTATTGGGTTACAATTAATATATTCATTATTTTTTGCTCCAGACCACTCTGTTAATATAATCAGTATAACTAAGGATAATTCTGACCATTTTCTCAGAAACATTTGGCATAGAATAATCCGATACTTGTCTATAGTTTCTTTCTTTTCCAACTTTCTGTTGTTGTAGTTGAACCAAACCTTGCAAAATTCTATCAGGTGAAAGCCCTACCATCATCACTGATGCTTCTTCCATTGCCTCAGGTCTTTCGTGAGCTTCTCTTATATTCAACGCTCTGAAATTCAGTATCGAAGATTCTTCAGAGATGGTTCCTGAGTCTGAAAGCACAGCAAATGAACGCATTTGTAAAGCGTTATAATCGTGGAATCCTAGAGGTTTTAGGAACTGGATTTCCGGACGCATTTCAATCTGCATTTTATCAATCATATTTTTTGTACGTGGGTGCGTAGATACAATGATTGGGTATTGATACTTTTCAGCAATCGCGTTTAAAGACTCCATTAGTCCTCTGAAATTTTTCTCAGAGTTGATGTTTTCTTCTCTATGTGATGAAATCACAAAATATTTACCTTCTTCTAAGCTTAATCTTGACAAAACATCTGAACTTTCTATTTGAGGTAAATAATGATTTAATACTTCAAACATCGGAGAACCTGTTTTGATAATTCTATCAGCAGGAAGACCTTCTCTTAAAAGGTATTCACGTGCAATATCAGAATAAGTTAGATTAATATCAGCAGTATGATCTACAATTTTACGATTTGTTTCTTCAGGCACACGTTGATCAAAACATCTATTACCAGCTTCCATGTGAAAAATTGGTATTTGTCTCTTTTTAGCAGGAATAGCACAAAGGCAAGAATTAGTATCTCCTAAAACTAAGAAAGCCTCTGGTTGTAGGGTTTCTAAAAGAGGATCAATTTTAATCAAAATATTTCCTACAGTTTCTGTTGCTGTTTTTCCAGCAGCTTCAAGGAAATAGTCTGGCTTGCGAAGACCTAAATCTTCAAAAAAGATTTGATTAAGTTCATAATCATAATTCTGTCCTGTATGGACAATGATATGTTCTACTGCTTCGGAAGCATCCAAAGCTGATAATACTCTCGATAATCTAATAATTTCTGGTCGAGTTCCTACAACCGTCACTACTTTTAATTTTTTCATCAAACCAATCTTACTTTATAATTTATACTTCTAAGAAATAAGTGTCTGCATCTTCAGGGTTGAAAGGCTCATCAATCCAAAAAATAGTATATAACTCCTCTTCTCCTATATTTTTAATATTGTGGGTATACCAAATTGGCATATCTACATAGGCAGGCTCTGCACCATCTAAATAGAAGTCCATTACTTCATCAGTATCAATTTTTCTCAACTGAATTAAAGCTTTTCCTTTTATTACAGCAAAACGCTCTATTTTTCGTGTATGATAATGATTACCTCTTGTAATTCCTGGTACTGTAGTTGAAAATGAACACTGACCTCCTATTCCCAATCTGATTACTTCAACAAAAGCTCCTCTTGGATCTCTATGCTGTGTAAATTTCACAGGATAGTGTTCTATATGATTAATATAAGAACGATAAGTATTAAATAAATTATGCTCAAATTTATCTTTTAAAACAGGAATTTCTCCCCCATCCAGATATTTGATTTTAAAATCATTAAGCAGGGTTAATACTTCAGATACTTTTTTAATTGCAGTTTCTTCAACCCATAATTCCGGTTGACTTTTCTCGGAGCGAATTTCTGTAATAATTTTCATTACAAGTTCCT
The DNA here is from genome assembly GCF_001684955.1 of Chryseobacterium contaminans. Taxonomy (GTDB): domain Bacteria; phylum Bacteroidota; class Bacteroidia; order Flavobacteriales; family Weeksellaceae; genus Chryseobacterium; species Chryseobacterium contaminans. The sequence goes on from NZ_MAYF01000356.1 coordinate 12,981, forward strand.
GAACGTAGATCAACTTTACATCACCATCATTATCAATTTTTGGAGTCTCACCAGATGTTAATTGATGACAAAAAGTAGCTATAAATGAATTATAAAATGGCTTTCCAAAAGCACCAAATACATTAGGAATAATTAACCCTGTCACTTTACCCCCATTTTCATTAGCCCAATTTACAATGCTTTCTCTTCCTTCGCGTTTTGATTTTCCATAAAGATTGTCACGCTCTTCCTGAGTGGATGATGAAATTAGAACATGAGCCTTAGAGTTTGTCCTTTTTAATGAATCAACTAATGTCTTAGCTAAAGTAACATTCGCTTCATAAATTACTTCCTGGCTTTCGTGACGATTCATTGCTGCTAAATGTACAATAACATCACATTTTGTTACAAAAGCATCCAACTCTGATTGATTTTCAAAATATTCCTTCTGGAAATCAACACGTTCAAATTCTTCAGGAAACAACCCTAAAGTATTATATAAATGACGGCCAACAAAACCATTTTGGCCGGTAATTCCTATTTTTTTCATAGCTTAATATTAAAATGATTCAGAGGAAAACGATATTCATCTTTGATTTCTCCTAATCCATAATTGGCAAGAACTAATAACTTACTTCCTTCTTCTGCCGCCTTGATCGCAGTAATACAACCAGCTTTTATATGAAGAAAATCCAATGTTTCGGGATTTAGATCATAATATTGAACTTCTAAATTTTGTGAAGGATTATCAAAATCATCTACTTCAATAACAGCGATTCTAAAGCTTCCCTTGATACAAGAGAACCAACGCTGTTCAATGGCATGGCCTTGCCATCCTCTCACAAAATTGATATTTGCGTTTTCAATGATATAAATTCTTTTGACGGCCGAGGCATCAAAATCATTATTAAATCTGATTACCCCCCTTTCGTCTTCAAATTTATTTCCTTTAGTAAACATATATTTTTTCCTTTATCATTTTTAAAGAATAAAATTATCAAAAGTTAGTAGGGATATTGCATTATATCTTCTCCGAAAACTTCTTTACGTATTAATGGTAAAGAAGAAACTAATTTCTTAAGCCCTTCTACTCCTTGTTGTTCTGTATTATGAGAATGATAATCTTCTACTTTAGAAATATCTTCTTCTCCTTCTGAAAAATATTTAGCATAATTAAGATCGCGATTATCTGCTGGAACTCTATAGAAATCACCCATATCCTCTGCTTTCAGCATTTCCTCTCGAGTACATAATGTTTCATAGAGTTTTTCACCATGACGAGTCCCAATTACTTTAATTGGAACTTCTTTCCCTGTAAGCTCAATTAACGCTTTAGCCAGATCACCAATACTACCAGCTGGTGCCTTATTAACAAATAAGTCGCCAGGGTTACCATTTTCAAAAGCAAATAATACCAAATCAACCGCATCTTCCAAAGACATAAAAAAACGTGACATATTAGGATCTGTAATAGTAATAGCTTCTCCTTTTTGAATCTGATTTAAAAATAAAGGAATAACAGATCCTCTTGAAGCCATTACATTTCCATAACGCGTAAGACATACCACAGTATCTGTAAGATTTCTAGCTTCTGCAACGGCTACTTTTTCCATCATTGCTTTAGAGATTCCCATTGCATTAATAGGGTAAGCCGCTTTATCAGTTGAAAGACAAATTACTTTTTTCACTCCATTGGAAGCAGCAGCACGAATAACATTTTGAGTTCCTTCTACATTTGTTTTCACGGCTTGCATTGGGAAGAATTCACAAGATGGAACTTGCTTTAAAGCAGCAGCGTGGAAAATGTAATCTACACCACGCATTGCTTGTTCTACTGAGTTATAATCACGAACATCTCCAATATAATATTTAATTTTTTCATTTTTATAAAGGTTTCGCATATCATCTTGTTTCTTTTCGTCACGAGAGAAAATACGAATCTCTTTAAAATGATCTGTCGCTAAAAAACGATTAAGCACAGCTGTTCCAAAAGAACCTGTGCCACCTGTAATCAAAAGTGTTTTATTTTGAATTTGCATAATTATTTTCTTAATAAATTTTCTTTTTCTTCTTTAATTGGATAGTTAATCAAAACGGCTTTATATTTCCCTTTAAACACGAATAAACTTCCGGCTGCGACTCCAATAATTTCATGTTTATCAATCACTTTTTTGATATCTTCTAAGCTTCCTGCACCACCTAATACTGTCATAGGAAGTGATGTTTTTTCTCTTGCCTTATCAATTAAGGACATGTCATACCCTTTCATTACACCATCCTGATCTATAGAATTAATTACGATTTCACCAGCACCTAATTGCTGAGCTTCTTCAATAAATTTAAAAGGATTAATTCCTGTTGCTTTTTTGCCATTATGAGTATACACTTCATATCCCCCAAATAATTTTTTCTTAACATCCAACACTACGATCACACTTTGAGCGCCTACTCTATCGGCTATTTGTGTAATAAGCTTAGGATTATTAAGAACTGCAGAAGATAGAGCAATTTTTTCAATTCCTAATCCAAAAATTTTCTGAGCCTGTTCAACGGTTTTTACACCACCACCATAGCACAAAGGCATTCTGGATTGATTAGCGATTCTCTCAATAAGACTATAGTTAGGCTCCAACCCTTTTGTTGTAGCATCGATGTCAAAAATAGCGAGCTCGTCTACTTCTTTTTCATTAAAGATTTTAACAGCATTGATAGGATCCCCAACATATTTGGGATTTTTGAAATTAACGGTCTTTACCAAACCATTATCTTGTATCAACAAACTTGGTATAATTCTCGGTCTAAGCATCAGTATTAGAGTTTAGCAAAATTGTGAAGTAATATTTCTCCATAAGAATGGCTTTTCTCAGGATGGAACTGGATCCCATATTTATTTTCATGATGGGCAGCTGACGCAAATTCTCCACCATAATCAGTAATAGCCATAATATCTTCTGAATTATTACATTCAAAATAATAAGTATGCAAAAAGTAGAAAATAGCATCTCTTTCCAGACCTTTAAAAAGATCAAGATCTTTAACTGGTTTCACGTCATTCCATCCCATATGAGGAAGACGTGTAACTTGTTTGATTTTGCTTTCATCAAACTTTTTAACAGTGGCGTTTATCCATTTTAAACCTTCCAAGGTTCCTTCATCGCTGTTATTAGCCATCATTTGCATTCCAACACATATTCCGATAACTGGGATTTTTTTCTCAAGAACCAATTCGTCTAATGTATCCCTCATTCCTGAATTATTAAGCTGTGACATAGCATGATCAAAATGTCCTACTCCAGGAAGGATAAGCTTTTGAGCATCCAGTAAGTCTTCTTTTGTTTTTGCAATTTTTACAGGGACATCTACCCTTTTATATACATTGACGAAGGCGTTGATATTTCCAACGCCATAATCTATAAGTGTTATCATCTGAATAATCTTTTTTCCAAACCGAGTTTTTGCATTGCTTGTGCTCCGAATTTGATGATTCCCATTTTATTTTTATAATTTTTGTAGGTTTTATTTTCACCTTCAAATATCTTTTGTAGTTCTTCTGTTGTCAAGTCTAATTTATGAGCTACATATTCAAATTCTTTTTGTAGAAACTCTTCTGATAATTCGGGTCTTGAAACTCTGTCTAAAGCTTCTTCTCTTGTCATTTGTCCCGTAAGGATAAGAGAAGAGAAATGAGCTTTTCTTTTTTGATATCCAAACTTTCTAGGTAACCAATAATCTTCATAAAATCGTGTAAACCTAGATTCATGATGCTTATGCTGAAAAGATTCCCAACCGAATTTTGTTTCCAAAAGATTTTCTGCATCTTTTTTAATATACGGAATCAAATTAAGAGGTTTAAAAACTTCCATTCCATATACATATTTGTAATAAATCTTATAAGAAAGAATATCTACTAATGGAAATGTTTTTAGAGGTCTTTTTCCAAATTTAGAATGAATGTCTTTTACTAAAGTGGTATCAATTCCTGGGAAACCTCCCCATTCTTCTGGTTCACGACAACATTCTGTAGAAAAATTCCCGCCCGTAAGCACGTAATTAATCTTGTGTTTTCTTGCAAACTTATATAATGCTGAGAAAAAGGCATAATCCTGAGGAAGGTCCTGATCTGAAATCTGAGATTTAAGAAATGCAACCTGAAGATCTTTCATTTCTTCCCAGTTTATCACTTCTGTATAAAGATCAAGATTGAGACCATTAATAAGTTTTTCAATATTTCCTACTGCTTTATCTGTATTCCATCCTGCATCTACGTGAAAGATCAATGGACGGATTCCCATAATTTCTTTAGCTACATATGCAGCATACGAACTGTCTAATCCCCCACTAAGACCAATGATGCAATCAAAATCTTTATTCTTACTTGTTTTCTTGATTTTATCTGCAATTTTCATCAGCTCATCGTAGCCACGCTGATCAGTATGCCAATTAGGCTCTATGTTTTCTTTAAAATTTGTATAATAATCACTTTCTCCTTTTTCGTTGAAAATGATATTAGGATCCGTAGTATCCATTATTGTTTTAGTACAAATTTGATATGGCCTGTTATTTACCATTTTCAATATTATATTTGAGATTAATATTTAACTTTTTCAATTTGTTCATCAGAGTTAAACCCTTTTATTATCCATACCATTGTAATATATCTGTACACAATATCTGTATAAAACTTTTTGTTTCCATCGGTTGCAAAAACAAATTTTTCAATTGGCACTCTAAAAATAGTTGAACTAAATAATTTAATCATGAATTTAGAAAAAATAGCTTTAATACTATCTTTCTTTCTATCTATAGGCATTAATAGATTATATAAGGAATTATTAACTAATTCAGGTTCTTTCTCTTTCAATGTTTTTAGACTGTATCTACCTAATTCAATATATTTAATCCTCCAATAATGAGGTAGAATATTACTATCAAAGTGAATTAATTTTGCTGCAGGACAAAAGACAATTTTAATACCAGCTTTTTTTAATCTATATCCGAAAACTTCATCTTCAGAGCCATATTTCTTTAGACCTTCTTCAAAAAGTCCAATTTTAAATGCATCTTCTCTTTTACAAGAGGATCCTCCTCCTGCAAAAAAGTTACTAGGTAAATCTGCTAAATCAATTCCCTGCATGTATTTTTCGGCTCTGTAACCAATTGCTCTACTCTGGATAAAACGGCCAAAATTTGTTTTATCAAGGTCTTTTGGCTGATAAGTCACATCACTAACGATTGCTATATTTTTATTATTATTTGCTTTATATAGGTCTATATGGGCTTCTAAAAATGTATTAGAGATTAACAAATCATTATCTAGAAACATTAATATATCACCTTTGGAAGCTCTAATACCTACATTTCTAGTTGTTGCTAGTCCTAAATTGGTCTGATTACGAATATATTTCACATTTTTAGATTTTGACACATAATCCTCAATGAATTTTGGTGTCTCATCTCTTGAACAATCATCCACAACAATAACTTCATAATTATCTATTCCAATACTTTGATCTTCTAAATGTTGAAGACACTTATGAAGTGTATCTACTCGGTTATAGGTTGGAACGATGACGGATATGAACATAATTCTATATAATTTTTATTCTTATTTAATGTTTTTAATTCTCTTCTCTTTAAATTAAAGTGGGCTATTTTAAGATTTGTTCTTCCCCATTTTTAATTTTCTGTACAAAAGTATCTAAATTATTAGTATTAATCTTTTTATTATTGATATTTATATTTTGAAAACCTATTTGTATATTTGATTTTGTGCTATAACTATTTCTTATCGGAAATTTATTATTAAATAACTGAATATTTCTAATACTAATTGCTCCTTTTAAAGGCTCTAAAAATTTGTTATATCCTCTATCTACATAAAAATCAATACCTTTATTCGAGTAGTAATCTTTAAAGCGATTAATATCTATTTTTACACGATCCAACTTATTTCCTTGTAAGTTATCTAACGCAAAAATAAGTCCGCTGTCCGCGTTATTATATGTAATAATATTCTCTAAAAATATATTTTTGATAAAATCATCTGGTTTATTAGGTTCAATATCAATACCTGATTGAGGAATAGTCCCATTAGTGTTAGCAATAAGACTATTTTTTACAAATATGTTTTCTCCTGCTACAATTGATATGCCGTTTCTCCTATTATTATCAATTACTGCAAAATTAATTTCAATTTTTTCTGAAGGGTTGTTTAGATTCCCAATATAGATGCCATCTCCCCACATTTTGGAAATAATAGGATTATATATTTTTATATTTTTACTATTACGAATAAAAAAACCCATTCCCCACTCTCCTTTATCTCCTTGGTGCCTATCTCTATCTCCTACTAAATTTGCAAAATATACCTTAACATTTTCCACACCTTCCATATAGATCATTCCATATAATTCTTCACTATTTGGCTGTAATAATAGTTTAGAATTCTCCTGGAATAATACTTCAGAGTTAGACGATAATCTTAACCCACCGAAATCAATCATCACCGGAAAATCAGGAAGAATAATTTTTTTATTATTATCAATTCCTTTTTGTAAATATTTAGTATAGTTTACATCTCCTTTTTTAGAAAAATTCTTTGGCAAATAATCTGTAAGATCCTTAGCTTTTATAAATAATGAGGATCTTACCTTTCTAATTTCAGCCTTCTTATCAATTGCTGGAAGAAGCCACTCATCAATTTTCTTATACAGAAACTGAGCAAAAATATTAAATGGCAATACGATGAAAAGAAAAAAAATAATTTTGTAATTGATGCTACTTTTCATATTATTTTTTGTGAAGGTTATTTAAATATCTATGTACATCCATTGCATGTGAATACTTTCTTGTTTCTAGCAAATTACTTACCGTTTTGGTAGCTTCTTTTGCAAGCAGGCTAAATTGATCATAATTATCAAAAATCCTTTTTAAAGATGAAACAATAGATTCTGAAGATTTCGGCTCGATTTTTAAACAGTTTTCTCCATCTTTCATTAAGGATGGTATCCCACCTACAAATGTTGTAATGATAGGTGTTCCATATATCATTGCTTCATATAAGGTTCTTGGAAAGCCTTCATGATAAGAAGGTAATATATAGATGTCTGAATTTAAAAAGTAGTCTTTAATCTCTTGTGCATCGAAGGTGGCACCTTTAAAAGATACCATATCATTGATGTTTAAATCATCTGCTAATTTTTTCAATTCTTCAAAATATTCACCATCTCCAACCAAGTCTATATGAAGTTTATCTTGTAAATATTTTAATTCTGATACAGCATTAAGTAACTCTATAATTCCTTTATCATTAGTCATACGTCCCAAATAAAGAACTTTATAAAAATCTTTTTTTGTGTATAATCTATTCTCTATGATATCTTTTTCTGTAAGCGTAATCATAGGTCTCATAGTGTAAGCTATTTTTTTTTCAACAATGGTATTGATATTATCTGTGAAATAATCAGCTACACAAAATGCAACAGCAGCCTTTTTATATATTAATGATGGGATTTTCCCTTGCATATCATCCACCCCCCTTACATATAAGCCATATTTCCGCCCCAATATATTGCAAATAAAAGCTATGTATTTAAAAGCTGTAGGGTAGAAAATATACACAAAATCTGATTTCATGATCTCTGGAATAACTCTCAGATAAAGAAGTATATAATTCAGAATCTTATTAGACCTTCTGTATAATCCTTTAACCTTCAAACCATTTCCATTGAGTTTATAGATATGAATATTATTTGGTTCATCCATGATTTGCCCATAGACTGTAATATCGGAACCTAGATTTTGTAATTCTTTTGCAAATTCACCTGTATTCTTTTCTACAGTAAAATCATCATTTACTTTAGTAATTTCTGCGTTTGGGATAATTAATACCTTATGCTTTTTCATTTCTTAATTGAATTTAAAAATTCCAACAAACCATTAACATAGGTATCAGCATTAAACTTAACTTGAGCCGTTTCTATCGCATTTTTTCCTACAAGTATAGCATCTACGGGATTATCTTCAATAAAGATAATTTGGTCTGCCATTCCATCTAAGTCTCCGACTTCACATAAAAATATATCATGTTTATCAGTAACATAATCTGAAATTTCTCCAGCATTAGTTGCCACTACCGGAACTCCAGAAAGCATATATTCACCTAATTTTGTAGGAAAACCTCCTGAAACATATTTTGTAGGCGTTGTTATTAAACATTCGGCTCCTGCAAGAATCGCAGGAACTTCTTGAATTGGTTTGCGCCCTAAAAAAAAGATATCATTCTCCAACTTATTTTCCTGGATATATTTTTCAATATTTAGGCATTCAGGAAAGTTTTGACACAATGTTTTATAATCTCCAATCAGATAAAGTTTAAAAGATTTTTTTTGTGATTTATTTAAATATTTGTGAAATGTAATAACACTGTCTAATAATCCATCTCGATTATGGGCTCCAAATGTAAGACTTACATATTTATCATGCCCTTTTCTAATTTCAACATGTTCAAATCTATTGGGATCAATTGTCATTGGAAGAAGAAATACATTTTTTGAAATTTTGGAATAAAAATCTTTTAATGTATTCGAAATAACTATAAAACCATCGAACAAGGATAAATTTATTCTCTCCATTAACTGTCTGAATTGTGACATTTGGAAATACCCGTATGGATATTCAGTCTTATCAATTACGAATGGTATTGATGCTAACAGTGTAAATATTTTTACAAAGAAATTCGTAAGTATATTATCATGATATGACAATACAACTTCCGCTTTTTTATTAAAAATAAATTTTTTAATATTATTTAGTCCAGAGAATCTAAAATATAGTTTATCTAAAATATTACCATAATAATATTTTTTTTCGGAAAGAAAAGAATAATGTACCCCTTCAAAAATACCATTCTCGGGACATTCTGTATGAGCAGGATATACCATTAAAACATGAATGTCTATACCCCTTTTTGCCAAAGCTTTACAGTAGCTATGAATTCTTAAAGACGAAACATCCTGTATTGGAAAATAATATGAAGCAATCAATATAATTTTCATGGTGAACTATAAATAAGATTAGATTCAATTAACGGATAATAAGTTAATTTTAGAGTACTGAAAGCAAATTGGTACACTATAATAGAATACATACCAATTAAAATCAATCCAAGAATAACACGTAAATTTACTTTCTTATAATTATAGAATAAATACAATATAAGGAATAATTCTAAGGGAAATAATACCCGGAAGAATCTTCCGAAATCGGGAATAAAGAAATATAAGGGTATGTATATAAGGGTTATTATATTTATTTTCTGAAATAAAGTTATTATCCGGTTATTTTCAAGGGACAACTGGGTTTGTTGCTTTTGGGTAAAATGAATAAATAATAACAATGCAAATACAATGATTACATGACTTACAGCGGGGCCAATAGGACTATCACCAGTTGCATAATACTTTATCTTACCTGCCAGGAGTTCACTATCAATCAATGATATGAACAATGTCATTGATGTAGCTAACACTAAAACAATTCCCAGTATAATAAAAAAAAGAGTCTTAACACTCAGTTTTTTTCTTAAAACAAGTAAAAATGCAAAATAAAACACTCCTGTATTATGGAATGTAAGTGCTAATAACAATAAAGTTAAAGATTTTATTATTAAGTATTTAGGGTTTTTATATAAAACTGCTAAGAATACAAAAAATAGTACATTAGCCATATAGTTACGCATAAAAACGTAATCCATGATAAAAATAACAAAATATAAAATAGCAAATAATGCTGGATAAGGAGACATACTTGTAAAGTACATAACTAGTCCCAAGATTACAAAAGAATACAAAATCATAAAATCTTGAAAGTCAAATCCCAAACTATAAATCCAATTATTAAATATTTTGTATCCTATCTCAACATTGACTGTATCAAGTCCAAATTTCCCTATAGAATTATATATATATTCATATTGAAAATAATCTCCATTCCAGCTATTCCAGCCCCAAAGCTGCCACATAAACAGGAAAACACACCCCGCAACTATTCTAGATTTAGGGAAAATAATGCATAATAATAAAAGGAAAATAAAAACTGCAAAAATCATAATCCTTTAATTTCTTTTTTATAATAATATAAAATTACCAATGCATACATTAAGCCCGATAAAATACGTGCAAATGCGGCTCCTTCACCTCCATATAAATAAATAAATAAAATATTTGCAATAAGTAAAGTAAGCCCAACAAGAAATGATGCATTTCGTAATTCTTTCCCCTTTCCCTTTGCTAAAAGAAATCTATTAAAGAAATCTCCTATACCATAAAATACAAATCCTAAGGATAAATATTGTAGCATAATAACTAAATCAAGATACTCTTTCCCAAAAAAAATAGAGACTATTGGTTTGGCTGCAAATATAATAAATAACAAAAGAAATGTACTTAATCCAAAGGTAAGCAGTATCAATTTAGGTTGAATAATTGCACTTTGGGCAAAACTTTTAAATTGCGTTGTCGCAATGATATTGGGAATCATTGATAAAGGTGAAGCTAACAATGTAGCTAATGTATAGTATCCCACTTCAACATTATTGACCCCAAAATGACTGATTAATATTCCGGACAAACTACTACTTCCTGAAGCGATTAAAGCCCCAAAATAAATATCAAAACCAAACTGTTTATTTCCAACTAATACTTCGGAGAGCCTTCTTCTAAACTGTGTGAATGTAGGTTTAACCTTTATAAAAACATATATATAGGCAATAATAAAAGTAAGATAGTTAAGTAAGATGATACTGATAAGATCTATCTTTTTTAAATAAAAGAAAATGGCGGCTAATATAGCTGTTAAAAAAATTTTGGGAAGTAATCTTGACCACGATAAAAGACTAATTTTATTATCTCCGGGAAGATAGTTTTCATTTAATGTGGTCAATAAATACACCCATGAAAATGGAATGGAAATTAATAATACTTTAAATAAACTTCCTTTATCCATGTTTTCAGAAAAGAAAGCATATCCAATTACTGATATTGCCATTACAACAAAAAGTATTGCAACAAAGAAACTTCCTACCAGATAATATCCTCTCGCTTTATTAGTATCATTAGTAATAGCTACCAAACGAGAAATAGTATAAAATATACCAAAATTGAAAATGATTTGGCAAAAGCTATAAATATTAAATAATAAGGCATAATCACCATATAACTCTTTCCCCAAAATTCGTGTCAAAAGAGAATTTGTGACAAACCCTAAAACAAGCCCTACTACAGTAGATACCAATAACCAAAAGGCTTGAATAATATTTTCATTTTTATACCCTTCACGAAGGAAGTAAATTAATTTCATCATTATAAACGGTCTACATTTTCAGAGATTTTTATAATCTGATTACATCGTCTTGATTCACAAAACCTTTTATATCATAAATGACTCCACCATCAGCCAGGTATTTATCAAAATCAAAATCAGCAAATTCTTTATGAGCAACAGTTAGAACAATAGCATCAAATTTTTCTTCAGGGACTTCATTATGTATAGACAAGCCATATTCATGTTCAACCTCAGAAGGATTTGCCCAAGGGTCATATGTGGTTACAGCTAATGAATAATCGGAAAGTCCTTTTATTACGTCTACGGCTTTTGTATTACGAACATCCGGACAGTTTTCTTTAAAAGTAATTCCAAGATTTAAAACCTTACTTCCATTAACTTTAATATTTTTTTTGATCATTGCTTTAACGATCTGTGAAGCCACATATTCTCCCATTGAATCGTTAAGTCTTCTTCCAGCTAAAATTATTTCCGGATGGTAACCATGTTCCTGAGCTTTCTGTGCTAAATAATAAGGGTCTACCCCAATGCAATGCCCTCCAACCAGTCCTGGTTTGAAAGGTAAAAAGTTCCACTTTGTAGACGCTGCAGCTAAAACCGCATGAGTATCAATTTTTAGGATATTAAAAATCTTTGCTAATTCATTTACAAATGCAATGTTAATATCTCTTTGAGAATTTTCAATCACTTTAGCCGCTTCTGCTACTTTAATAGTAGGAGCTAAGTGTGTACCAGCAGTAATAACAGATTTGTAGAGATTATCCACAACTTGTCCTATTTCAGGGGTAGATCCTGAAGTTACTTTCAGAATTTTTTCTACTGTATGCTCTTTGTCTCCCGGATTGATTCTTTCTGGAGAATACCCAACATAAAAATCTTCATTAAAAACTAATCCAGATATTTTTTCCAAAACAGGAACACATTCTTCCTCTGTAACACCAGGATATACTGTAGACTCATAGATCACAATATCTCCTGATGAAAGTACTTTCCCTACCGTTTCAGAAGATTTATAAAGTGGAGTTAAGTCTGGTCTATTATTCTTATCAACCGGAGTAGGCACAGTAACTATATAGATGTTTGCCTGTTTAATATCTTCAATATTATTAGAACAGAATAAACCGTTTGTGGCTGTGTCAAAAGGGCTTTTATCAATCAATACAGACTGTAAAACTTCATCTGGAACTTCTAATGTACTATCCTTACCTTCATTTAACTCCCTAATTCGTTGTTCATTGATATCAAAACCAACAACAGGAAATTTAGTCGCAAATAAACGCGCTAAAGGTAGTCCCACATATCCTAATCCAATAATGGCAATTTTAAAACTTTTCATTATTAATGTCTTTGTAAAATTTTGTTAATACTATTCATAAATTCTTCATCAAATTCTTTTGAAACTACTTCAGTCCCATATAAATTCAAATGACCTTTATCATAGTACATTAATGTATCTTTATTAAATGGTATATCTTTCAATTTTTCTTTAAAATCTATACTTACTATATGTACATTCTTATATTGTTCTAAAACTTTCTGAATTCTTGCAGGCAGTTTTTTATATTCAACAGTATATTTATATTCAGAATTATCTTTCTTTATAAAATCTCTGTTCATCCGTATTGGATTCTTATCTGGAGTAGGATAATCTGGTAAGATAACAACAGTCTGTGAAGCATCAAGACTTTTTAAAAACTGATTTAAAGCATTGGGTAAGGAGGATTGGTCATCAAACCAAACTGAGCAAATAAAAATAATTTTGGCTTTCTTAATTTCATCATTCGTTTTTGTCACAATATTGGAATACTGAATAAATAGATCCTTGTTAGAAAAGTCTTTCTGATTTATTCCTGGAATATTCGGATATCTATCATTTGTTATTGTTCTAAAATTAAATGAATTAATAAGTCCTAAATTGTGTAAAATATTTTTGTAAACTAATGCATGGCTATCACCTATTAACAAAATTGAATCTGACTTTTTTGATAAATCCCCAAAACTTTCCACCTTTTCAAATGAATTTGAGTGAGATTTAAGACCAAAAGTAGGTCGAGAATATTTATCTGGTATTGTATAAAAATAAGTATTCAATTTAGGTAATAATGTTGCAACCATTCCAAGAATGATAACCAATACACTAAGTAGAGTAAAAAATTTCTTATTATTCGTTCGTCTAAAATAACTTTCTATTGTAAAATATGTCAGTAGAGATAAAAGGTAAGTCAAAATTATAATTAAAATAATTTCAAGTCCACTAAACTCATAAGCAACATTATAATAACGCCACAATGCCATTACTGCCCAATGCCATAAATAAATGGAATATGATAATTCTCCAATATGTACAGCAACTCTATTACTGAAAATTTTGCGATTAATAAAACTACTTTTATTGATCAGTAAAAAGCTGGTAGCCAAACAAGGAATAATCACCAAATATCCAGGATAGTCAGATTTTTCAGAAAACAAACAAGCACAAATAAGAATTACAACAAAGCTAATAGTTGATAAATAATTAAGAGCAGATGCACCAACTTTCTTAATAGTATCCTGCTTTACAGCAAACAAAGCACCTATACAAAATTCAGGAATTCTTGCCGCCAAAGAAAAATACATTTTACTTTTAAGATCTAAAAAATAAGTTCCCCAGACTGAATATCCTAAAAAACCAATAATAATAATTGTTAGTACTATCGGCAGCCATTTTTTATTGATAAAATACAGTAATAATGGTAATAAAAAATAAAACTGCATTTCAATAGAAAGAGTCCAAGTATGAAGAAAAGGATTCTCTATGCTTGACGCCCCAAAATAAGTATCCAGCGTAGAAAAATATATATTAGATGCAAAAATTGCAGACCAAAATGCATTCATCCTAAGCTGCAAAATGTCAGAAGGGAGATAAATGAGTACAGCTGCAGTTAAAATTACAGTTAAAACGATATAATATACAGGTACAATACGTTTAAGACGGCCAATATAAAAATCTATAAATCGGAAGCTTTTTTTTTCAACTTTTTTTAAAATAATTCCGGAAATTAAATAGCCTGAAATCACAAAGAAAATATCTACTCCCAGAAAACCTCCAGGTAGTACCGAAGAAGAAATATGGAAAATAAATACAAGAAAAACAGCTAAAGCCCTTAGCCCTTGAATGTCTGCTCTAAAATCATTCATATAAATTTATTACAAATTCTCCCAATACCACTTTACGGCTTCCTCTAATCCTTTTTCAAGAGTATGGCTTGGAGAATAACCTAGTAATGTTTTAGCTTTTTCTATTGAAGCCAATGAATGAGGAATATCACCTAATCTGTTTGGTCCATATTCTATTTCAATATCAGCTATTTTTGCATCGTAGTTACTTAACAGTCTTTTCAAGCACAATACCAAATCATTTAAGGTAGTACGCTCTCCAACAGCTGTATTATAAACTGTATTGACCGCGTGTGGATTGTCCGTTAACATTGCTAATTCATTCATTTGAATAACATTATCAATATACGTGAAGTCTCTCGAATAATCTCCTGTTCCGTTAATTCGTGGTGAATCACCATTCATAAATTGTTTAACAAATAACGGGATTACTGCTGCATATACTCCATGAGGGTCTTGTCTTCTTCCAAAAACATTAAAATAACGAAGACCAATACATTCTATCCCATATGTTTTACTAAAAACATCAGCATATAATTCATTTACATATTTTGTTATAGCATAAGGAGATAAAGGACGACCAATTACCTCTTCTACTTTTGGTAAAGCTTTCGAATCTCCGTAAGTAGAAGATGAAGCAGCATATATAAATCTTTTAACTTTTGCATCCCTTGCAGCTACTAGCATATTTAAAAAACCTGAAATATTAACTTCGTTAGAAGTTTGAGGGTCTTTAATAGATCTGGGTACTGATCCTAAAGCAGCTTCATGAAGTACATAATCCACTCCTTGTACAGCTTGTATACAAGTTTCAAAATTACGAATATCTCCTTCAATTAATGTATAATTTGGATTACCTAAAAAGGGCTCTACATTATGTCTATGTCCAGTTGCAAAGTTATCAAGGCAGATAACCTTATATCCTTTTCCTAAGAAATATTCTGTAAGATTAGAACCTATAAATCCAGCACCTCCTGTAATTAGAATCTTTTTCATTTAAAATCTATCTTTTAGTTTTTGGAACCAGGTTTTCTTTTCAAAAGTATAACCATAGCCATATTTATTACTGTAACCCAAATTTTCATGGCTTACATCATTTAATACAAATCCAACGTTCTTAATTTTTTTCTGATCTACGTTGTTATTAGCAAATTCAATTAATGCTTTTTCTGTATAATTAGATCTTGCCACATAAATTGTTACATCTGCCATATCTGCAATTAAGAAGGTATCAGTAACAAGAAGCAACGGTGCTGTATCTAGAATTACGTAATCATATTTCTCCTTAAGCTGATCAACCAATGATTCATATCTACCATTGGAAAGTAGTTCTGTAGGATTAGGAGGAATCATCCCTGAATAAATAACATCTAAGTGTGGGTTAAAAGATGAAACATGAATAATATCCTCAAGTTGAGTTTGATCTGAGTAAAGATATTCAGTAAGTCCTGCAAGCCCCTTTCTTGTTGGGTTATATCTTTGCAATTGTGGATTTCTAATGTCTGAGCCAATAATAATTGCTTTCTTTTTAGGATTAGCTAAAGTAAGAGCCAGATTGACGGATGTAAATGTTTTCCCTTCTCCTTTAACTGTTGAGGTAACAAATACTACTTTTCCCTTACTCTTATTTTTGGGAAGCATAAAATTCATATTGGTTATTAGAATTCTAAATGCTTCAGCCATTGGAGTGATATCATTCATTTGAACAATATCTGGATCTCCTTTTTCTAAGCTCGGTAGTTCTGCAATTACTGGAGCATGAGTCAAGTTTTCAAGATCATGCTTAGATACAACTTTATTATTTAGAAGCTCAAGTAAATAGATAATGATAAAAGGGATTAGTAGACCTACAACTAGAGCTCCCCCAAGAATAATGATTTTCTTAGGTGAAACTGGAACACTTGAAGCATAAGCTGTATCAATTACCCTTGCTTTTGGAGCTGTAATAGATAAACCTATAGCTGTTTCTTCTCTTTTTTGAAGAAGAAGAAGATATAAATTCTCTTTAATCTGCTGTTGCCTTTCTATTCCTCTGAATAATCTTTCAATAGAAGGTAATTTAGATATTTTACCTGAAACTTTATTTTGTTCACCCAAGTATTCATTTCTTGCTAATTCCAATCCATCTTTATTCCTCTGCAGGCTTTGCATTATGGTTGTACGCATTGAACTTATCTGCTTGGTGATATCAATTACAGCTGGGTTTTCGGAAGTTGCAGATTCTAATAATCTATTACGCTGCATCACCAACTGGTTATAGGTTGTAATACCTGAACTTGCTTCTTGATTATTTAAACCTACATTAGATGGAAGAACTTGAAATTGCCCTTGTTTAGAAACAAATCCAATTAAAGAATTTGTTAATTCTAACTGGGCATCAACCTCTAATTGTTTAGCTCTTGCAGCAGCTGAACTTTCCAAATTTATTCGAGCTTCCGTTTCAAGATCAGTAAGATTATTTTTTGATTTGAAGCTTTCTTTTTGACTTTCAACATCTCCCAACTCAGTAGATAGTTTCTTTATTCTATCCTCAATAAAATCTAAAGTTTTCTTAGATTCGAGATTTTTATCAGTAATTGCATCATTATTATAAGCAACAACCAATGCATTCAGAATATCAATAGCCTTTTCACGTTGTGGATAAGTCATAGATAAACCTAAAACGGTAGCATCTTTACTCACAGTACCAATTTTAGAAATCCCCTGAAAATAAGATACTTTAACTTCCATAGGTACTATACTAAGTTGCAATTCATCTGTATTTATGCCTTTAGCTAGTAATGGATTAAATTCCCTATTTTTAATAATAATGATTGTAGCATAAGGTAGATTAATGGTCTTACCAAAACTGGAAACAATTTCTTTACTAAGTTCTTCTGAACTAAGATACAATTGATCTCCTTTTATTTTTAAATTGATTGGTACTTTCGGAAACTCTGCCAACGGCTTTTCTGAAACTACTTTAACAAGTACTGGAGAAGATTTCTTGTATAATTCAACACTTCCTATCTTTTTTTTAGCAATGATATCAGCCTGTAAATCTAAAGATTTTACGACATCTCTCATTAGCTTTTTAGATTTGAGGACTTCTATCTCATTATCAATACTGTTTGTTTTCATTCCTCCAAATCCGGATAAATCCTGGAGTATTCCAATTTCACTTCCTGCTGCAGGGGTGTTTTTAGAGTCCTTTATCAGAACTGTAGTTTCTATACTATAGACAGGTGTAATAAATTTCAAAGCAAAATAGGTTGCAATAACACATAAAAGCATTGAAATAATGAACCATTTCCATTTTCTTAAATAAGGTTTAATGATTTCATTAATATTATTTGAATTTTCTCCTTCTGAGGAATGCAAAGTTTTTTGGTTGTCCATTAATTTTTTTACTTCTTGATTAAACTTACAACAACTGCAGCAGCTGTGATAGCAATTGAAGCAGCTGTTAAATATAATCCTGTATTGGGGTTTTGTTTAGAGGCTAAATCTTTTGTATTGTTTGAAGCTACAATAATTGCATCTCCTTGTTTAAGATGGTAATAAGGTGAATTAATAAGATTGGCATCTTGAAGATTTATTTTACCATGTGTTATCTGACCATTTTCATTCCTTATAATCAATATATTATCTCTTTTACCATATTGGGTTAAATCACCCGCCATCCCAAGAGCATTAAGAATAGTAGCTTGCCCATTAGAAACGACATAATCACCCTGTCTCGTTACCTCTCCTAAAATAGTAATTTTAAAATTGGCCAACCTAACATTTACTGTTGGATTGATAACATATCGGGTCATTTCCAATCTCAACATATCTTTGAATTCAGATAGTGTCTTTCCCACTGTATTAAGCTTTCCTAGAATGGGAAAATCTATATTACCATTAGAGTCTACAATATAAGTAGGACCAGTTATATTTGTTAAACCTTGATTAGGAGTATTACCTCCTGCAAAAGCATTAGTCTGAATAAGTTCAGAAGATGAATAATTTTGATTAAAAGCTTTTACAACATCCATATCTTTAGCTGTAATGAGAATAACCAATTGATCACCTGACTGTATTGTAGAATTTGAATTTTTTGTAGATGATTCTATAGCAACATTTTCAATATTTTGCATATAGTTTAAATCATTTTTTGCCTTCTCATTGACTTTACAAGAAACCAATAAGAAAGCACAAAATATCCCTATTATTTTACTTTTCATATTTTAAAATTGTACAAATATACATTTATATTTCTTTCTATCTATCTAAAACCTCATAGATAGAATTATTACTCCTAAACTCAGGCACTATAAGCTTTAAAATCTTTACAACCTCCACTTTTTCCTTCATCACAGATGCTTCAGTGATTAAATTCACAAGGTCATCAATTTCCGAAAATGATATAATAGGATCCTTAGAAATCATGATTTTATCATGGTGAGTAGGAAGAGTTTTTGCATTATCACTTAATAGCTCTTCATATAATTTTTCACCTGGTCTTAACCCGGTATAAATAATTTTAATATCAATATTAGGTTCAAATCCTGATAACTTAATCATTCTATTAGCCAAATCTAAAATTTTCACAGGCTCTCCCATATCAAAAACAAAAATTTCACCCCCATGTCCCATTGTTCCCGCCTGAAGAACAAGCTCACATGCTTCAGGAATGGTCATGAAATATCTCACAATATCTGGATGAGTAATTGTAACAGGTCCTCCTGCTTCGATTTGTTTTTTAAAGTGAGGGATTACAGATCCATTTGATCCTAAAACATTCCCAAATCTTGTTGTAATAAATTTTGTAGTATTTCCTTCTTTATGCTGTAAAGACTGTACAAATAATTCAGCAGCTCTTTTTGAGGCTCCCATTACGTTTGTAGGATTTACTGCTTTATCGGTAGATATCATTACAAATCTATTAACATTATATCTACTTGATAAAAGCGCGATATTTTTTGACCCCAATACATTAACCCGAATTGCTTCATTAGGGTTATCTTCAACTAAAGGCACATGTTTATAGGCTGCAGCATGATACACCATTGAAAAATTATAAGTTTGAAATAATGTTTCTACTCTATGCATATTAGAAACATCAGCAAGAACAAACTTAAATCTGATATGAGGAAACTTTTCCTTCATTTCAAGTTCAATATCATACAAAGGTGTTTCGGCCTGATCTAAAACAACAATTAAAGAAGGGGTAAACTGAGCTACCTGTCTAACAATTTCGCTTCCGATAGAACCAGCTCCTCCTGTTACAAGAACATTCTTTCCATAATGTCTACTTTTAACTTCTTCATTTTCGATCTTGATCGGTTTTCTGTTCAGCAGATCCTCAATCTGAAGATTTCTGATGGATCCGCCGAGGTCACTGTCTCTGAGCTTTTGGACCGAAGGTGCTTTAAAAACATTTAAGTCTTTTTCAAGAAAAAGATTCACCCAGGAATTCATTTCATCTTTAGCCATCATTTCTTTTACAATAATGACTCCATCAATCACCAAATCATCCTTCGTACTGTTTTCAATTTTTTCTTTAGCATAGATTGGCTTACCAAGTAGAGATGCCCTTTTTGAATCAGTTCGTTGTGTTAAAAAGCCAACTACCTGATATGGAAGGTTAGGATTATCTAAAATGGCCCTTGCTATAGCAATAGACTGCTCATCAATCCCTAATACTAGAATCCTTTTTTTCAATGAACTTCTTCTGTATTCTCTTACGATATGAAAAAATTCCTTGACATAAAGTCTAAACAGGAATAATCCCATAAAAGAAATTACAAAATATAAAACCAGATAAGGAGTTAAAATAAATTTACCACCTGTGACCCAAAAATACACCACATTAATTGTAGCAACGACAAACATTGTACAAAAGCACGAAACCAAAAGCTTAAATAAATCTATAAAGGTAGAATGCCTGATAATCCCGGCATAAGTTTTAAAGATATACATAAAACTTGTGTTTACCAGTATGATAAAAGCAAAAACAATACTCTTATCGTTATGATAAATAAATTCTTTTTGAGTAATTTTTTCTATAATGTACGTTGAAAGAAATAAAGATACAACCAGAATAATAATATCTATTATGAGTATTATCCATCTGGGAAGATATCTTACATCTGAGAGATTGACAACATTATCCCCTCCAAATATTTTTTTCCTGAAAGAATTATACATTGTCCTTATTTGTGTTCATATTATTATTCGGCAAAAAAGCCATTCATTAAATTAATATCGATCTGTAAAGATCGTGCAAAATTAAAATAAAATATCATCAATTCCTTAAATCTTAAAAAATAAATCTAATATCTGAGATTAATCAGAATCTCTTTAATTCTATCTTTGTCTCCTTCAGTTAGATTAGTACCTGAAGGCAAGCATAAACCTTTCTCAAAAACTGTACCACAAACATTCCGACCAAAGAATTTGCATTCACTAAATAGGGGTTGCAGATGCATGGGTTTCCACAAGTATCTGGTTTCTATATTATTCTCAGAAAATATTTGTTTTAGCTTTTCTTTTGTAAACCTAGAATCTTTCTTTTCAATTGTTACTGTATTTAACCAATAGTTTGAAAAGAAATTATCATCAGGCTCTTCGAAGAGGTTAATTTCATCATATTTTTCAAAAATATACTGATAGAATTGATGATTTTCTCTTCTTTTCACAATTCTTTCTTCCAGTACTTCTAACTGTCCTCTTCCAATACCCGCCGAAATATTATTGATTCTATAATTATATCCAACCTCAGAATGGTTATAATAGTCTTTATTTTCTTTTGCCTGTGTAGCAAAGTATAATGCTTTATCTTTAGATTTTTGATTTCTTGATATAAGAACTCCCCCGCCAGAAGTTGTAATAATTTTATTTCCATTAAAACTTATGATTGATAAATCTCCGAAACTTCCACAAGGTTTATTTTTATATTTACTTCCTAAAGCTTCTGCACTATCCTCGATAATCGGAATTTCATATTTCCGGGAAATTTCTAAGATTTCATCTACCATAAAAGGCATACCATATAATGAAACAGGAATGATTGCTTTAGGTTTTTTACCTTGTTTTAAACAATATTTAATAGCATCTTCCAGTGCATTAGGGCACATATTCCACGTAGTAGGTTCACTATCTACAAAAACAGGAATAGCTTTCTGATAAAGAACAGGGTTAGCTGATGCTACAAAAGTAAATGATTGACATAAAACAAAATCTCCTTCCTCAATATTCAATAGCCTTAACGCAAGATGTATTGCTGCTGTTCCTGAAGATAAAGCTGTTACAAATGAGTTATTCTCAAGATAATTTTCAAGTGTTTTCTCAAACTCATCTATATTTGAGCCATATTGGGAAATCCAATTGGTATCAAAAGCATGCTGTATATAGTTCAATTCTTTTCCTCCTAAGTGTGGTGGTGACAGCCAAATCTTATTTTCTTCCAAACTTTCTGTGTTTTGGTTTTTCAGTCAAAAATATCATTTATTTTTTCATATTCAAAGCCTCTGCTCATCAAATATTTTATGGTCTTTGTTTTTCTCTGGTATTCCTGAAGTCCTTTTTGTTTAGAGGAATAATCTTCATAAATCCTTTTGATGGTTTTTATATAATCATCTTCATATATTTCATCAAAACACATGCTAATCATTTTTTCAGAAATTTGCTTCTGTTTAAGATTCATTCTGATTTTATTTTTCCCCCAGTGTTTGATGTAAAATTTTCCTCTGATATAGCTTCTTGTAAATCTCTCTTCATTAAGATAATTTTCCTTCATCAGGTAAAGGATAATTTCTTCCTTAGCCTCATCAATCAGCAAAAATTCTCTCATTTTCTGTTCTACTTCGGCATGGCAACGATCCTGGTATACGCAATAGCTCACCAGTTTTTGTTTGATCTCATCAAAAGTGAAAGATTTCTTTTCCATATGAATAAAAAAGAATGAGCTCTCGCTCATTCTTCATACTATATTATAAGTTTTTTTATTAGTAGTTGAATAATGCTTTACCTTCCATTAATTCATTCACTTTCTTTCTTACAGATATAAGAACTTCTTCGTTTTTGATATTGTCTACTACTTCAGAGATTAATTCTGCAATTGTTTCCATATCATTTTCTTTAAGCCCTCTTGTTGTGATAGCAGCTGTTCCTAATCTGATACCAGATGTTGTAAATGGAGACTTATCATCGAAAGGAACCATATTTTTATTACATGTAATATCGGCAAGTACTAATGCTTTTTCTGTTTCTTTACCATTTACTCCTTTATTTCTAAGGTCTACCAGCATTAAGTGGTTGTCTGTACCTCCACTTACGATATCAAATCCTCTGTTGATCATCGCTTTTGATAATGCCTGAGCATTAGCTTTAACCTGTTTTGCATAAGTTTCAAACTGTCCGTCCAAAGCTTCACCAAAGGCAACTGCCTTACCTGCAATAACATGTTCTAGCGGACCACCCTGAATTCCTGGGAACACAGCACCATCCAATACCTGGCTCATCATTTTAGTTTCTCCTTTTGGAGTTTTGTGGCCGTATGTATTTTCAAAGTCTTTCCCCATCATAATCATTCCTCCCCTTGGACCTCTTAAAGTCTTATGAGTTGTAGTGGTTACAACATGGCAGTGTTCAAATGGTGAATTTAATAATCCTTTAGCTACAAGACCTGCAGGGTGAGCAATATCCGCCCAAAGAGTGGCTCCAATCTCATCTGCAATTTCTCTGAATTTAGCATAATCAAGATCTCTTGAATACGCAGAGAATCCGGCAATCATCATTTTTGGTCTTTCTCTTAAAGCGACTTCTCTCATTTGATTATAATCGATAAGACCTGTTTCTCTTTCTACTCCGTAAGAAACTACTTCATATTGAATTCCTGAGAAGTTTACAGCAGAACCGTGAGTAAGGTGTCCTCCCATTGAAAGGTCCATTCCCATGATCTTATCTCCCGGCTTCAAAACAGCAAGATAAATGGCAGCATTCGCCTGAGATCCGGAATGTGGCTGTACGTTTACATAGTCTACTCCGAAAAGTTCCTTCGCTCTGTTGATCGCTAATGTTTCAACCTCATCTACTACTTCACATCCGCCGTAATATCTTTTTCCGGGATACCCTTCAGCATATTTATTTGTCAGTACACTTCCCATTGCTTTCATCACATTTTCAGAAACAAAGTTTTCTGATGCGATAAGTTCTAATCCATGGGCCTGTCTTTGTCTTTCCTTTTCAATCAGGTCGAAAATAATATCCATTTTACTTTTAGTTTTTGAAATTTTTCACCCCAAATGTACGGAATTTTCGTTGAGATTTTGGCATCAAAAAATATGATTTTAGACCTGATATTTTATAAAAGCTTTAAAGTATTGACTATTTATAAATTTTGTTCTTTACATTATTGACATGAGATTTTAACATTGCACTACATCCCTATCAGCAGTTCATCCACCTCAAAATTCCTCGTCTGAAAGCTCTTTATTAACCATAGCTCCGGTTAAATTTCCCTGTGCTACAGCATTCGCTACAGATCGCATCATGGTTACATTATCACCACAGGCAAAAATTCCGGGAACCGATGTTTTCTGCATAAAATCAACTTTAATAAATCCCTGATCCGTCAATTCACCTCCTAAATCTGAAACATCTATATTCTGTTCAAACGGAATTTTAGCATACAAAGCTTTTAAAGCAACAGTATTTCCATTTTTAAAGATTATTCTTTGAATCCTTCCATTTTCATGTTCAATGCTTTTTATTTCATCTTCATTTAGGCTGATATCATGAGTCTTCAAATTTTCAACCTGTTCTTTAGTAAGGGTGCATTTTCCATTGGTAAACAGAGTCAATTTTTTGGTCATATTAAAAATAAGTTTTGAAAACTCAAAAGCCATATCACCGTTAGCTAAAATACCTGTCACTTCATTTTTTATTTCATATCCATGACAATACGGACAATGTAATACAGAAATTCCCCAGCACTCAGCAAAACCAGGAATATCCGGCATGATATCTTTTATTCCGGAAGCTAGAATAATTTTCTTCGCATGGAATCTTTCTCCTGAAGATAATTTAACTTCAAAACCATCTGCACTCTTTATTAGTTTTGTAACGCTGCCATTATAAAACTCTACAGTTTTATATTGTTCAACGTCGGCTTTTGCAAGCGATGCTATTTCTTTTGGTACTTTACCGTCATGGGTAATGAAATTATGTGAATAAGGTGTCTGGCTGTTACAAGGCTTTCCTTCGTTAACAATTAAAACATTCCTTAAAGATCTTCCTAAGGACATTCCTGCAGATAATCCAGCATAACTTCCTCCGATAATGATCACTTCAAAGTTTTTATTTTGCATGATTCATGAAATTAATAATTGATATTACAAAGGTAAAATAAAAAACACTAATGCAACATTATTGCAATAGTGTTTTTTTATGTTCTTATTCGATTTTATTTATTAATCTCTACCTCTGATTTCAGCAATAAAATATTAGTTTCTTCCTTTAACTTCAACAATTTCTTCCTGAAGTCTTTTCCGTATGTCTATTTTGGCGCCTTCAAAACTGAAAATCGTAGTGCCTTTTTCCCTGGCATACGGATTGGTAACAGAATCAGCTATTATAGCATGTTCAAAAAAAACACCTGTCTCTTTAAGTTCATCTTCAGGGCGGTTTTTAATTCTGATCAGGTTCTTATATTTCTTACTTAAATCAAACCAATTGATATAATCTGCATTGAATGAAACGGCTTTTATTCCTTTTTTTGAATAATAATTAATAGCCCCGGCTTGTCCATAGTTATCACAAAGCACCAAAGTATTTCCGGATTTTGATAACCTGGAATATTCTTTATCAACTTTATGTGCAAGCTCTTTCCAGCCCAACATATCTGCGAAATCCTGAGGTAAGGGATGATCTTTACCGTCTTCCCAACGCAGAAGCCCGAATTTCTTATAAGCTTCAGTATTTTTTATTATAGATTCCGGACTTTTATTAGGAAAGGCTAGATTATATACAGGTACAAACAGAAGTAAAGGGAGTAAGATACAGACAGGCTTAAGAAACCTTTCCCATCCGCGTTCTAAAATATTCTCAAGATAAACAGATCCGAAGCCTATATAAATAGGATAAATACTTATAGCATAATAATCCTTGGCTCTAAAAAATAAAAATAATGATATGGTGATAACATACCCAAAAAAGAAAAAACGGAGCTTTTCAAAAGGATTGTAAAACAATAAGGCATAAAAACCAAAAGCAATAACAAAGGTTACTCCCATGAAGAATAAAAACTGGGATTTTAAAAAATCAAATCTATTAACATTTACCAGTTGCGTTTCGGAAAGTTCTTTCATGTGATGAATTACAGGCAAGCCATGCTGATATTGCCAGATGAGATTGGGAAGAATAATCAGTAAAGCTAAAATTGCAGATCCATACACATGAGGGTTTGTAAAAATCCTTCTTTGCTTGGTTATTAAAAGCGCTGGAATAAATCCTGATGCAAGAAAAGCAATATTATATTTATTCAGAATACCAATTCCGAAGATAATTCCGCCCCAATACAACCATTTTGCTTTTTCGGTGTTTACATATTGTATCAGGATATAGAAGAAGGAAGTCCATAAAAGAACATCCAGTGAATTGGGCTGATAAAGCATATTCAGCCGAAGTAATGAAGAAAACAATAATCCTAACGAAGCAAGAACAGAGGCAAAAAGACCACCTTTTAATTCTTCAATGGCTTTCCAGACAACAACTATTGTTAACGCACCAAATAACGCAGGAAAAAACCTTATCCAAAATACCGAATCCCCGAGTATCTTTATCAACCATGATATCCATGAACTAACAGGAGGAACGGAAAGATAGCCCCAGGCAAGATGACTTCCCTGATCCAAATGCAAGTACTCATCCCGCTGCAGATCATATTCAGGACTTACCAAAATATATTGCAGAACAAATTTCACAATGATAAAAAGGATCAGGATCAGATAGCTTTTTTTCATGATTATAATTTTATAATTGAAAGATAAATATAGGAAGATGAAAGTTATTTTTATCCATATTACTGAAAACCATACTAATATAATCTTCAAATAAAATAAAAAATCCCGGAGAAGCTTTCTCCGGGACCTAACAGTTTAAAAATTTATAGTGTCAGTTTATTATTTTGCCTTTGCTTTTTCTTTTAATTCTTCTTTATCTTTATCAGAAGGATTCCACACTTTCACTTCAGAGTCTTTTGTAATGTTGGATCCTGGAAGAATCTGAACATTGATTCCGTCGCTGGCTCCAAGTTTTACATATACTTTCTTAAATTTCCCGTCTGGCTGCTTCACTTCTACAAAAGGAACATCTTTTCCCTGTTTCTTTTCATACTGAACTAAAGATTCATCCAGTAATAAGGCATTTTTCTGAGAGCTTAGTACAATTTCTCCGTTAGCAGAGAATCCGGCTCTGATATATTCATTATTAGGATTTTCCACATTTCCTTCTACCGGAAATTTGATGGTTCCTGCATTATCTTTCCCTTTAGGAGCAATCATAGTCAGCTTTCCAGGAAAAGTTTTATTCTGTAGGGCACCGATAACAATATTCATATCCATCCCTTGTTTCAGTTTTCCTGCCTGCGCTTCATCAATTTCTCCCTTGAAGATCAGGGAATTTAAATCCGCTACTGAACAGATTGTTGTTCCCGCATTAAAGTTATTCGCTTCAATTACCTGGCTTCCTAATTTTACAGGAACTTCAAGCACTGTTCCTGATGCTTTGGAACGAATTTGTGTGGTAGCCAAACCTTGCCCCTGAAGCTCAGGAGTAGCTCCGGTTTTCGCGATCTGTAATCTTTTTTGCGCGGTATTCAATTGCTGCTGAGCATTTTTTAGAGTTTGCTGCTGAGAGAATAACTGCTGCTGAGCATTAAGAAATTCCTGTTTGGAAGCCACTCCCTGCTTATACAGCTTATCCTGCATATCAAACTGCTTCTGCATATTTCCAACATTCATTTGTGCATTACTGATCTGAATTTGCGCATTCTGAACTTCCTGCTGGGCGGCATTCACCTCAGAGATACTTGGTACAATTTTCACGGTAGCAATAAGCTGCCCTACTTCTACCCGGTCTCCTTCCTTCACTAAAATTTTATCGATAATCCCTGTAATGTTAGGTTTGATTTCAATTTCTTCCTTTGGAACAATTTTTCCGGTGGCCATTACCTTATCATCCATATTCTGAATGCTAGGTTTACGGGTAAGGAATGCCTCGCTTTCTTTGGAGTTCGATTTTATAAGATAACCAATCCCTGAGAACAATGCCACTGCAAATAAAAGCCCCAACACTATATAAATGGCTTTTTTCCAAGTGAATTTCTTTTTCATATGTATAGTTTATTTTTTTAATTAAAGGATTGAAAGATTTAAAAATTTAAAAAAGATGAATACCATATAGCTACTGATCATTTTTTATTTTCAAATTTTCAAATTATATCATTTTCAAATTATTATTCTGTTCTTAATGCTTCAATTGGCTTAATTTTCACAGCTCTCTGCGCAGGAATCATTCCTATAATCAATCCTAAAACAACCATTACTGCCATGGCTGCAAATACGTTTCCGTAATTCACTGTAGGGTTATAGAAAGGAAACGAGTCCTGCCCCTGGGTGGCTATATTTAAAATCATCAGCACAAAAATCCCAAACATAAACCCTAAAAGTCCTGATGAGAGTGTAATCACTACACTTTCCAGCAAGATCTGATTTCTTACTTCTGCCGGTTTTGCGCCCAATGCTCTTCTGATTCCTATTTCCTTGGTTCTTTCTTTTACCGTAATCAAGAGAATGTTGGAAATGGCAATAACCCCAGCAAGAATAGTTAATGTACCTACAATGATGGTTAAAAGCTGCATTCCGGTGAGGAAACCAGTCAGTTTTTTAAACTCTTTCCCCAGGTTGAAACTTCCAAAGGCATTGGTATCTTCGGGAGAAATTTTATTTTTTGCTTTTAATACCTGTTTTACTTCTTCTTCCACTCCGTTAACGTTAGCATTGGGCTTGCTTACAATAGCAAACAGATCAATCTGCTCTCCTGCATTATACATTTTAGTATAGGTAGATAGTGGAATAAAGGCTGTTTGGTCATTCTCAAAACCTCCACCTTTCTTTACTCTGAAAACACCAATTACATTGAAGAATATGCCTTTTATATTGATAGACTGCCCTATCGGATTCTCTTTTTTCTTGGAATCAAAAAGATTTTTGTAGATTTCTTCTCCTATAACTACTACATTTTTATTTCCGGAAACGTCGGCATCATTGATGTAACGCCCGAAAATAAGTTTCTTTTCTGAAATTTTATTTCCTACTGCATAATCTCCTGTCAAAGAATAAGTAGCACTTTTCCCGTTTCTTGATATGGATTCTCCCGGTGTTCCTGTAAAGCTCCCTCTTGCATTCTGGGGTGATATATAATCTACATCCACCACTTTTCTTTTGAGCATTTCCATATCTGATAAGTTCAAATGAACTTCTCTTCCTTTAGGAAATCCCTCATAAGGAATAGATGTCTTTTGTGCCCACAGGAAAATAGAGTTGGTAGCAAATCCGGAAAACAATTTATCAAACCCATTCTCCATACCTTTTGCAGCGCCAAGAAGGCTTACATACAAAAACATCCCCCATCCTACTCCAATCATGGTAAGGAATGTGCGGAGTTTATTATTCCTCAATGAATAATAAATTTCCTGCCAAGTATCTTTTTTAAATATGATATTCACCTTTCTGAATTATGAGTTATTAGATTATTTTTTAATTTATATTTTTCTGCTTACTCCGTTCTCAATGCCTCAATCGGTTTAATTTTTGAAGCTCTGTACGCCGGGACAAATCCTGCAATCAGCCCGGAACAAACTAATGCAATAAATGCCATAAAGATAGATCCCCAGCCTACGCTTGGATCTTTGATGAAAAACTCTTCAAGGCTGTCACCAATCAGGCTTAACGTTAAAACTCCGATTCCTATTCCTACAAATCCTGAGACCACTGTAATTACAACACTTTCCTGAACAATCAGAGCAACAATTCCTGCCGGTTTGGCTCCAATAGCTTTTCGTACTCCAATTTCTTTGGTTCTTTCTTTCACAATATACACCATGATATTACTGATCCCAATAATCCCTGCCAGTAATGTTCCTAATCCAATAAACCCTACAATGGCTGTTAATACTGCCATAAAAGTGAAGGTATCATTCATATTTTTGGCATTATTCCATACACGAACTCCGTTTTCGTCATCAGGAGAGACATTTTTTCTTGCTTTTAGCTTATCTTTTAGTTCGTCTCCATATTTGATAGCATCCTGAGGATTAAGGAGCTTATCATTATAGGCTATATAAATCGTGTTTACAGTATCCGATCCTTTTTTCATCTGCTGAAGAGTGGTAATTGGTACTGTAATATGTCTTTCATCCCTGTCCCCACCATCATCTGAAAACACTCCTACCACTTTAAACATGGTTCCATTAATATCCAGCTCTTTACCTATGGAACCTCCGTTTTTAATAAGGTCTCTCTGAACCATTCTTCCGATAACGGCTACATTCTGCTTCTTGGTGAGATCAAAGGAGTTGATGTAACGTCCTTCAACAAGTTTTCTGTTCTCAATAACCTGTTCTCCCGGCTCTGCACCATGAACCTGGTACAACCCACTTTCTTTTCCGTATTTCACCATTAAATTGGTGGCATATCGTGGGCTGGCTGCTCCTACTTTTTCTTTATCTGTATTGACAAGAAAATCGTAGTCATCATTATTCATACTTACACTTCTGTCAGACTGCAATCCTTTATAGGCTAAGGTTGTTTTTCCTGTATAAATGGTAATAAGGTTTTTAGCATCTCCTGCAAACCCTTCTGAGAAAGCATTCTGTAACCCTTTCCCAATTCCAAAAAGTACGATGAATATAAACAGTCCTAAGGCTACCGTAAATCCTGAAAGTACCGTCCGAAGCACATTACTCCGGATAGAACTGAATATTTCCTGCCAACGATCTAGGTCAAACATAGTTTTTATTTTTTACGATGTAAAAAGTCAATGAGCTGCGCTGTCAATTTTCTTCGAAGTCAATTAATATATTGTCAATTTCTTCTAGGTTAATTTCAAATACAGAACGTTATTACTTTTCACGTATCTAATCTTTTTCCAACATTTTGCTTAATAAGATAAATGTGGTCTTAATTAAGTTTTCAATTTTTATTAATTCTTCTCTTCTGATATAATCACTTTCTATCACTATATCAAAACAAGCATCAAGTTCAATAACGGAACCTCGTGCAATTTCAAAATATCTTTTTCTTTCTAACTCGGATTTCCTTGAACAACCTTCAGTAATATTCAATATCACAGAAGTGGAAGCTCTCCGTATTTGATCTATTATATTAAACCGTTCACAATCCGAATTCTGGGTAGAATTTTATAACATTCAATTCTTAATTCTCTCGCTGATTTATAAACATCAAGTTTATAATGGTTCAGATTTAAAAACATCTTTTATTTTTTCAAATTCATTTGTGTTGTTGTCTGTCAAATTCACTTACGAAGCAAAATTGACGATTCACGATTGACTTTTACAGTACAATCTGCTTTATAAACTCATCACTTTCAATGATACCATCTTTCAGTACTACATTTCTTTTGGTTTGTGCAGCTACGTCCGGTTCGTGGG
Organism: Chryseobacterium contaminans; assembly: GCF_001684955.1. GTDB lineage: Bacteria > Bacteroidota > Bacteroidia > Flavobacteriales > Weeksellaceae > Chryseobacterium > Chryseobacterium contaminans. Next base: position 44,155 of record NZ_MAYF01000356.1, read on the forward strand.
TTACCACAATGATTGTTTTTCCTTCATTGTTGATATCCTGAAGAAGCTTCATAATATCATGGGTAGTCTTTGAATCCAATGCTCCGGTAGGCTCATCCGCCAAAACTACTTTAGGATTTGTAATAAGAGCTCTTGCAATGGCTACTCTTTGCTTCTGTCCCCCTGAAAGTTCATTCGGAAGGTGGTTTGCCCATTGCGCAAGCCCTACTTTTTCAAGGTATTCCAAAGCTTTCTGATTACGTTCCTTTCTGGGTACATTCTGGTAATATAATGGAAGGGCTACATTTTCAAGCGCTGTTTTATAACTGATAAGGTTAAAAGACTGGAAAATAAATCCTAAAAACTTACTTCTGTATTCTGCCGCTTTTACTTCTGATAAATGTTCAATAGGAACACCATCCAGTTCATAGGTTCCTGAATCTTTTTCATCCAGAATACCAATAATGTTAAGAAGGGTAGATTTTCCGGAACCGGAGCTTCCCATGATGGAAACAAACTCTCCTTCTGAAATATTCAGATTGATTCCCTTCAAAACATGAAGTTTGCTTTTTCCTGTATCGTATGACTTATGTAAATCCTGAATTACTAACATTAAGTGATGTATGTTTTATACCCAATAAGTAGATGATATTTTGAAATTGTTACAAGAATGAAAATTTATTCAAATATTTTTTTGTTTAACTGTTTAATCCTTTATTTAAAGTAATTTATTGAATTTTGTTTAACTGTAACTTGAGTTTTCCATGGATTTATCCCCTGTATCCCCTTCCAGCCTATTATTCGAGCCTGTTTCATGTAAATGTGGAAAACTTTTACAGCTAAAAGTCAGCCTATTAGTATTTACCTCTTTCAAAATCAGTTCTTTTTTTCGAACTTTGTCATTAGATTCTGGTCAGAAAAGAAAACTTATAATGTGAATAACTCAAATTCACAACCACCACAAAAACAAAAAGTTACATACCTTCTGAACATTATCCACAGAGATCTGAATTATTTAATTATAAAGATATTTAATATGGGAATTTTTGATAAGAGAGTAAGCTATAAGCCATTTGAATACCCGGAGGTTCTTCAATTTGTAGAAGCCATCAACAAATCGTTCTGGGTACATTCGGAAGTGGACTTTACTGCAGATGTACAAGATTTTCATTCGCAGTTGGAACCGCATGAAAAGAATGCTGTGAAAAATGCGCTTTTAGCCATTGCACAGATTGAGGTGTCTGTAAAGACATTCTGGGGGAATTTATACAACCACCTTCCGAAACCGGAATTCAATGGACTAGGATCTACTTTCGCAGAATGTGAGTTTCGTCATTCTGAAGCATATTCCCGTTTATTAGAGGTTTTAGGATATAACGATGAATTCCTTAATGTCATTGAAATTCCAGCAGTAAAAGGTAGAATTGAGTTCCTTGGTAATGCTTTAAAACATGCCAATTCTGCTACTCCTAAAGAATATGTTTCTGCATTATTGCTATTCAGTATCTTGGTAGAAAACGTTTCTCTTTTCTCTCAGTTTGCCATCATCCTTTCTTTCACAAGATTCAAAGGATTCATGAAAAATGTTTCCAATATCATTGCATGGACTTCTGTAGATGAGCAAATTCACGCTAATGCCGGAATCTACCTTATCAACAAAATCCGTGAAGAACAACCAGACTTGTTAACAGACAGCGATATTGAAGATATTTACACCCTTGTTGACGAATCTATCGCAAGAGAAGGAGATATCCTTAGCTGGATCTTTGAACTGGGTGAAATTGATAACGTATCTAAAGAAGATTTACTGAACTTCATGAAGTACCGTGTAGATGACAGTTTGAAGAAAATCAACATGAAAACAAGATATAACATCACTCCGGAACAATACAGACCAATGGTATGGTTCGAAGAGGAAGTTTTCGCGAATTCATTAGATGATTTCTTTGCAAAAAGACCTGTAGATTACACGAAGCACGATAAGAGTATTACAGCAAACGATTTGTTCTAATGCAAAAACGCGAGCGAAGCGAGCGTCAAAGCACAAAGTATTAGAATCATACGATTTTCTATGCTTCAAAAACAGAACAAACGTTGACTTAATAAACACAAATAAATATGATTAATGTAATCGTAAGCTATACCGTAAAACCTGAATTTGTTTCTGCAAATAAAGCCAATGTTGAAAAGTTTCTGAATGATTTCAAAAATCTGGATCAGTCAACATTTGAATATAAGGTTTTTGTAAAGGAGGATGGCGTTACTTTTCTGCATTATTCAAACTACATTAATGAGGAAGTTCAGCATGAAATTTTGAATATTCCATCTTTCAAGGAATTTCAGAGATTGAGAGACGAAAGTGGACTGAACAACTCACACAAAGTAGAACTTTTACAGTCAATAATATAAAAAAACAAAATTCCGGAGTGGGAATCTCATTCCGGAATTCGAAAATATAACATCTATGGAAGAGCAAAATTCAAATATATGGTGGCTCAATGAAGAGTCTGAGCAAATGCTAAACAGAGGATATCTGTTGAAAGGTGAAACGGTAGATGGAGCTATCGACAGAATTACCACTGCTGCTGCAAAAAGGTTATATAAGCCGGAACTTCAGCCAGCTTTCAAAGAAATGATCACAAAAGGATGGATCAGTTTCTCTTCTCCTGTATGGGCTAATATGGGAACACAGAGAGGTCTTCCGATCTCTTGTTTCAACGCTCACATTCCAGACAGCATTGAAGGCATTACTCATAAAATGGGTGAGGTGATCATGCAGACAAAAATTGGTGGAGGAACATCAGGTTATTTCGGAGAACTTAGAAACAGAGGTACAGCTGTAACAGATAACGGAAAATCTTCCGGAGCAGTTTCATTCATGAAGCTTTTTGATACCGCTATGGATGTTGTTTCCCAAGGAGGAGTAAGAAGAGGAGCATTTGCTGCTTATCTTGACATTGACCACGGAGATATTGAAGAATTTTTATCCATTAAAGATATCGGTAGCCCTATTCAAAACCTGTTCACCGGAGTTTGTGTTCCGGATTACTGGATGCAGGATATGATTGATGGCGATATGGACAAACGTAAAGTCTGGGCAAGAGTATTGGAAAGCCGTCAGCAAAAAGGACTTCCTTATATTTTCTTCACAGATAATGTAAACAGAAACAAACCACAGGTATACAAAGACCTTGGAATGACAATTAACGCAAGTAACCTTTGCTCAGAGATCATGCTGCCTTCTACCATGGAAGAATCATTCATCTGCTGCCTGTCTTCCATGAACCTTGAACTATATGACGAGTGGAAAGATACAGATGCTGTTAAATTAGCAGTATACTTCCTGGATGCCGTATTATCTGAATTTATTGATAAAACTGAAGGTAACTACTATTTACAGGGAGCAAGAAACTTCGCAATGCGTCACAGAGCTCTTGGATTAGGAGTTTTAGGATACCATTCTTACCTACAGAAAAATATGATTCCGTTTGAAAGCTTTGAAGCAACCCAGTTCAACGCAAGAGCATTCAGGCATATTAAAGAACAGGCTGAGCAGGCTTCAAGAGAACTTGCCAACATTTACGGAGAACCAGAAGTATTAAAAGGATACGGATTAAGAAATACCACTACCATGGCTATTGCTCCTACCACTTCAAGTTCTGCCATCTTAGGACAAACTTCTCCTGGAATTGAACCTTTCTCATCAAACTACTATAAGGCAGGTTTAGCTAAAGGAAACTTCATGCGTAAGAACAAATACCTGGCTAAATTATTAGAAGAAAAAGGATTGGATAATGAGGAAACATGGAGAACCATCATGCTGAACCACGGATCTGTACAGCACCTGAATGAGCTTACTCCTGAAGAAAAAGCAGTATTCAAAACATTCAAAGAGATCTCTCCAATGGAGATTATTTCCCAGGCTGCACAAAGACAGCAATATATTGACCAGGCACAGTCTCTGAACCTTCAGATTCCATCTACAATGCCTGTAAAAGACGTAAACTATCTGTATATCGAAGCTTGGAAAAAAGGAGTAAAAACGCTTTACTACCAAAGAAGTTCTTCCGTTTCAAAAGAAATGATGGTGAACTTTGTATCATGCTCAAGCTGCGAGGCATAAGATCAAATAATAAACGCACTATAAGTGGAGCACACCTTTTGGGTGTGCTTTTTTTGTTTAGGGATAATGAAATAAATTTTGGCTAAAGTCATCAGAAATATCATTTAAATACAAAACAAACTAAAACCCATTTCTATTGAATTGAACAAATGGAACAATTATATTTTCAAACAAAAATATCTCCCACCACTCATTACTCATAAAAAAGGCCCGGAAAGAAAATCCGAACCTTTGAAAGAAGTATTTGTAAAAAGAAGTATTAAAAATTATATCTCACTCCCAGCTGTGCCTGGAATCTTGATGCAAACTGATCAATGGTGTAAGCCGATCCTGGAGTTTTGAAGTTATAAGTAGGATCTCCTGCTGATGGTTGTCCTGCCGCCACGTTTCCAACTTTTGTAAGCCCCACACTTGCTGTAGAGTTGAATGTATTAGGTACAAAATACACTTTACCCCAATCTTTATTCAGTAAGTTCGTGAAATTAATGATACTCAAAGAAATCTGGATATTGTTCTTAGATTTTTCACTCAGCCTGATCTCATCCATAATTCTGATATCAGCCTGAACATTCCATGGAGTGTTATCTCCATTTCTTTCAGTAAATTTTCCTCTTCTGGATTTCAGATAATCATTGTTGTTAACAAAGTTTTCATAATCTGCAACCTGTTGCTGGGTACTTACCAATACATTGCCAGATCCGTCTTTTATAGGAACAATATATTTTGCAGCTTCCACAGCATCTTTAAAGATATAAGCAAGACCAGCTGCCTGTCCTGTATTGGCAATGGTACTGTTTACAAATCCCCATGAGAAAGGATTTCCTGACTGTGCATTAAAATACACATTGGTATACAACCTGTTAGATTTTGAAATATTAAACGCATATCCAAGGTTGGCAACAACTCTGTGTTTTATTGCAAAATTGGAAGTCGTTAACTGAGGATCATTCGGAGTCAGCGACTGGTTCATCTGCCAGTTACTTTCCATGGAATTTCTGATACCATTCGTAATATCTTTAGCATCGCCATAAGTATAAGCTGCAAAGAAATTAAATCCAAAATTATAGGATTTTGAAATCTGAGCCGTCAGATTATAACGGTATCCCTCTTTTGTATTGGATAGTAAATAAGCATTAGAGAAGCTGCTATTGATATTCGTTGTATAGATCGGCATTTCATGATTCACATCATAGCTGTAGTATGTTACATTATCAGTTTTATTCACCTGCTGGAATTTCAGATCATACAATACTTTCGTGTAAATTCCTTCCAGTGTCAGTTTATATCCGGCAAGCGTATAATCTAATGCCAGTGAACTTCTCCAGACTCTTGGCATTTTAAAATTATTATCAATAAGGTCAACCTGTACTTTTGATGAATTCTGCCATTTCGAGAAATTAGCTCCCACCAGAGGATCTCCGTTAGCTGCAATCTGAGCTGCTGTTGGAGCATTATAATCATAGCTTCCAAAGCCAACACCATCATTATAATACGCATATCCTAACCATGCAAACGGAATTCTTCCTACGAAAATACCGGAACCTCCTCTTAGCACTACAGATCTGTCTTCCGTAACATCAATCGTAAATCCTAATCTTGGAGATAGTGTCGGTTTATTAAGATAGCTATTGGTTAACTGACTTAATGGAGTATAGCTGTAAGTATTACCGAAGTAAGGATCCTGAGGAGATTTGTTAACCTGTGGGCTTAACTGTGGTTTATTAGGCAAATCGGTATAATCTACTCTTATTCCCGGAGAAAGCCTAACTCTCCCCCAATTGATCTCATCCTGCAGATATAATGAAAGAAGGTTTACTTTATATTGTGCATAAGGATTATCAAAAAGAGTCTGTCTGCTGTCTCCGTTGAAAGGATAAGTACCTCTTATTCTGGCAGGATTTCCATTATAGAAATCATTTAAGGATTTATAAGATATTCTTCCGTTTAAGGCATTTACAAAACCATAATTGATATCATATAATTCATTGTGAGTTCCTAATAAGAAAGTATGGTTTCCTGTTTTATAGGTTAGATTATCTGTAATTTCAAATGTCTTCTGTTTCATATTGAAAACAGTGGCTTCCCTGTCATTCCCGAACAGAATAGTTCCGCCGTTATGGGAAATCTCAACCTGTGGAAACATCGCATTACCGGAAGTAGGATCTCTGTAATCATGAATAGAAGAATACCCCACTACTAAATTATTATTCCATTTATCATTAAAGCGACTTTTCAGTTCAAGGGTAGTAGTGGATGCCGTATTTTTCTGAACAAAATCCATACTGCCAAATCTGAAGTTGGCTCCATCCCTCTCAAGATTGGAAGCTCTGGAAAATACTGTATTATTTTTGATAGATAAAGTATGTTTATCATTAATCTTCCAATCTAATTTATTGAACAGTTTAGCACTTTCAGAAAAGTTATTGTACCCATTAAAACCTCCTACGTTGAATCCATATTTCTTTTGCACAAAGTCTGAAATTTTCTGTGCCACCGATTCATCTATCAATGCATTAGGATCGTTTGCATTATAAAATACAGGGTCTACTCTTTTGGTATATTCAAGATTGGTAAATAAAAACACTTTATCTCTCACTACAGGCAATCCCACTCTTCCACCATAGATAAAATCAGAGAAATCACCTGGCATTTTAGAGTTATCCCCTACTCTGTTTCTTCCAGTTATAGCAGCATTTCTACCATACACATACATGGAACCTGTAACATCGTTACTTCCACTTCTAGTGACAGCATTGATACTTCCACCAAGAAAATTCCCAAGTTTTACATCATAAGGAGCAATATAAACCTGTACATCCTGAATTGCATCCAAACTTATCGAGTTGGAACGCGTACTGCTTCCGGGCATTCCTGAAGTTCCCGTCTGCCCACCCAATGAAGGGCTGAAACCAATAGCATCATTATTGATAGAACCGTCAATAGTTACATTATTGTAACGAAAGTTCGTTCCGTTGAAAGAGTTATTGGCACTTTGAGGTATTAGTTTGGTTACATCCTGAATTCCACGGTTAATATTGGGTAATCCGGAAATCTGAGCCTGGCTGATTCCCACTCCATATTTTACACTGGTTTTTTTAGAAGTGATCTTTACCTCATCAATGGTCTTTTCCTTATTACCAACTTCCACTACTGGCAAGTCATTATTTCCTAAAGAAAGCTGCAGATTGGGATTCTCATAAATAACCTGTGAGCCGTCCGATATCTCAATCTTATAAGGCCCGCCGGGTTGAAGATTATCTAAGCTAAACTGTCCTTTGCTGTTACTTTTTGTTTCAAAAGTACTGTTGGTAGGAATATGCACTACTTTCACAGTAACTTCGGACGATATTCCTCTTAATCTTCCGAAAATTTTAGAGCTGGTTTCCTGTGAAAATGCAAATCCGAAAGATAACAAAGCAAAAGCACAGATCAATTTTTTCTTCATATTTTTATTGCTACAAAACTTGCTGTAAAATTAGACCGACTCAATATGAAGTGTGGTAACATAGAGTTAACATTGCGTAACATAAAGTTTAATATTTCCTTAAAAAAAACTTAACCTTTATTGCAAATTTCTACCTTGATTTGATGTCTATTCTATGAAAATTACAGCAAAAAAATGATTAATTTTAAACATTAAAACCGCTTAATATGAAATTCGGACAAGTAGAAGACCCATCAAAAATAGACTTCACCCTTCCCAAAGATCACTCCAGAACCAAAGAAATTTTAAGCCTTAATAAAAAAGGGCTGGAAAATATTTCTATTGGATGTGCCAAATGGAACAAAACAGACCTTAAAGGATTCTATCCTAAAGGAACCAAGGATGAGCTAACCTATTATGCCACTCAATTTAATTCCATTGAATTAAATGCTACCTTTTATGGAATGCCTACTCCGGATCAGGTAAAAACATGGAAGGAAAAAACTCCGGAAAATTTCAAGTTTTTCCCTAAAATTACCAATACCGTATCTCACTTCAGAAGGCTGATTGATGTTACAGATCCCGTTACCCATTTTGCATCAGCAGTTATTAATTTTGATGAAAAACTAGGGATGGCTTTTCTTCAGCTTCATGATAATTTTAAACCCAAAGATTACGACAGGCTGGAGAAATTCGTAAAAGAATGGCCTAAAGAAGTCCCTCTGGCCATAGAGCTAAGAAACACGGAATGGTTTACTGATGAGGAAATTCTGAATACAACCTGTGAGCTTTTTGAAGCCTACAATATCACCAACATTATTGTAGATACTGCCGGAAGAAGAGATATGCTTCATATGCGTCTTACCACTCCCAACGCGTTTATCCGTTATGTAGGAGCTAATGCTGAAAGTGATTATGAAAGGCTGGATGACTGGTTAAAACACCTTACTCAGTGGAAAAAAGAAGGTCTCCAGAATCTGTATTTCTTCGTTCATCAGAATATTGAAAAGGCATCTCCACTTCTTTCTGCCTATTTCATTAAAAAAATGAATGAAGAATGGAAAACCGACCTTCATATCCCTAAAATGGCCACTGAAAGTACGGGTACATTGTTTTAGTTAAAATTTTAAATAGACTAATTTTAATTTATATCCTGAATTACAATAAAAGCCTTTTCATAACAGAAAATTTTATACATTAGAGTAATACCTATTCAGTCTGAAAAAGGTATTCTTAAAAAAATAAATGTCATGAAAAAGGAAATTTGTACAATCAGTGTATCCAGCAACTGGCTGGGAGATGAATATACTTTCTATGAAGACCATACCATAAAAAGAGTATATGACAATCATAGCCTGAACTCTAATAAAACAGAATGGCTGGAACCTCATCAAATCAGTAAACAAAATAAGGATAAGTTAATAAGAGAATGTCCTGAAGAAGTTAAAGAGCAGGTTATGCATATTCTGGATTACCCTTAATAAAAAGCTCTCGCAGATTTTAAAAATACAGCAGCCTGATAAAACATAATCATCTGCCGGATCAATAAAATCTGCGAGAGAATATAATTTAATTTTTATTATTTTTCTTCAGAAGTAAAACCAGATTCAGGAATAAAAGCAAAAAGTCCAGCGTTATCCAGATCCCCAGCTTTGTATTTTCATAATTGTAAGCATCAACCTGTTTTTTAGCAGCGTCAGAGAGCTTCATACTTTGGTTGATATAATTCTGCACTTCCACAATCTGATCTATATTCTTATTAGGAACAGAATGCTGCGAAAAATACACCAGATTCTTCTTTCCAAGATATCCTACAATCCAGTACTCATCAGACTTATCCATTTTCAGATATTCTATTCTGTAATATTCCGGACGTATCTTACCGATATGTTTAGGCTCAAGCTTTGTGGCACTATCAATTTTATTAACATTGATAAGATAAAAATCCAACGCTTGCGGAAGCTTATTGATGACTTGTAATCCTACAGAATTATCAACAAATGCCACAGCGCTTTTCTTTATAAACCAATAGGTAAAAACTGAGATGGAAGAAACCACTGTTACAATACGGAACAGTCTTGCCCATTTTGCCATTCTTCCCGATTTTACTTTATATAAAACCAGGGAAAATATACACGCCCAAAAGATAACAAGAATGAAAAATACCATACTGCAAAGATACTGATTTCAGATTTTTTCAGAGCATGTTAATCTACATTCCACTCTTTATAAAACTGATCCAGGAAATTCAGCATATAATCGTGTCTTTCCTGAGCCATTTTTTTTCCGTGTTCAGTATTCATCAAATCCTTCAGCAGCAATAATTTTTCATAGAAATGATTGATGGTTGTTCCGTTAGACTTTTTGTACTGTTCTTTAGACATATTCAGATTGGGCTGAACATTAGGATCATACATCGGATTATTTTTAAATCCTCCAAAATTGAATGTTCTGGCAATTCCTATTGCTCCGATAGCATCAATACGGTCAGCATCCTGCACAATTTTAAGTTCAATAGGCGGATTAGCTGGAGCCTGGCTTCTATTTTTAAATGAAATATTTTCGATCACAAATAAAACTTTTTCAATTGTTTCATTGGGAACATTCTGGCTTTCTAAAAATTCTCTGGATATTCTTGGAGCAATGGTTTCGTCTCCGTTATGAAATTTAGGATCTGCTATATCATGCAGTAATGCTGAGAGTTCTACTACATCCGGATCACAATTTTTTTCTGTTTCCGCTATTTTTCTGGCCAGCTTCCACACCCTTTCAATATGAAACCAATCGTGTCCTGCTTCTGCTCCATTCAATTTTTCCTTTACAAATTCTACGGTGTTGTTAATCGTACTTTTCATTAATCTATCAGTTCATTTAAAATAATATTCCAGAGCTTGTGATTATAGCTTCTAAAAAAATTAACATGCCCGATTTCTTTTTTCTCAGACTCTGCAGTCCTTATCAGCCTGTAAGTAGGGTTAAGATTAGGATAGGTATTGTTTAAAAGACTCAGAACCCCTTTTTCTGTTAACCAGACATCATCTTCTGCACGAACCACAAATACGTTCTGCTTTAAATTTTTAGAATAATCATCAATTTTCTCCAACAGCCTGTTGGTAGATTTTTTGTTTAAAATTAAGGTTCTCCAGTCATATGCACAATTTTTTGGAAGACTTTCTCCAAGTCCAAACCAATTGGCAGGAAAGTATCCTAGCAATGAAGTAGTTAATGGCTGTACAATTCCAAATCCCAGATAAGCTTCAATTTTCGTCCTGAGTCTGAGGTTTCCTACAAAAGCATTCTGAGTTCCTACAAATATCAGCTCTTCAAACATTTCGGAGTCTTTATTCATTCCTAAAATCAAAGCACCTACGGAATGTCCCAGGCAGAATTTTCTATACTCGGGAAAGTGATTTTTAATATATGTTGTTATGGCTTTATAATCCTTTGAACCCCAAATTCTCATAGATCCATGAAAACCTTTCATATTATCAGGTTTAGACAGCCCTATACCTCTGTAATCATAGGTAATCACAGTAAATCCATGCTCAGAAAAATATTGGGCAAAGGAAAAATAAACCTGCTGTTTTACACCCGTTGCAGAGTTAATAAGCAATAATTTTCCATTACTTTTTTCAGGCTGAAAAAGATGGGCAGTTAATGAGGCATGGTCTTCTGTGGTAAGTATTAGTTTTTCCATAGGATAAAAAGAAAAAATCCACTATAAAAGTGGACATTTTCAGTATATTATTATGTTTAGTTTTGAACTTTCGATATGCCGTAAATAGCTTTAAGAAACAAAATCAGACATTCTTGGAAGTCCGGTTTGTGAACCTTTACCTCCTGAAACACGGGATGACACCTCATTTCCAAATTTCACACAGTCTTCAATAGAGTTCCCATGGCAAAGTGCGATTGCAAATCCGGAAGTAAATGCATCTCCCATTCCCATCTTATAAACGGTCTTCTCTTTATTCTTTCTGTAATATTTCATTTCTGTACCGTCAAAATAAACGGTAGAATTGGTATCATCCCGTACAAACACTTTATTAAAGTATTTTTTAAGAACCTCTTCTCTTTTTTCTTCTCCAAAAATGATAAACAATTCATTACTTTTGGCTACAATAAAATCTACTTCTTCAAGGATGGCATCATCAACCCTCATGGCAGGAGAGGCATACAATCCTACTTTTTTACCATATTTTTTAGCCTTTTTTACAGTATATTCTACCACCTCCATTGAAACCTCAAGCTGTACAAGAACAAGGTCTGAAGTATGGAAATAGCGGTCTGCTTCGTCAATATGTGAGGTATTCAGATATTTATTGGCCGCAGGAACTACCACAATAGCAGCATTCCCTTCAGAAGTGGTTACATAAGCTGTTCCTGTAGACTCTTTATCTGTTTCATGTACAAAGCCTACATTTACGCTTTCGCTCACCAGATTTCTCATAATTTGTTGTCCCAGGGGATCCATTCCAACACAACCTATGAAATAAACACTGGCGCCCAATCTTGCAGTTCCTACTGCCTGGTTAGCACCTTTCCCACCAAAATAGCTCTCTGAATTGACAGCCAGAACGGTTTCGTTAGGTGAAGGAAGTTTATCGGTTTCCAAAACAAGATCAATTGAGGAGCTGCCTACAACGATAATTTTTGGTTGTTCTGATGAGAAATTCATTGTGTTTGATATTAGTTTAAAAATTATAACAGACTAAATTCCGTGCCAAAAATAACTAATTTTACCTAACTTATTTCAATAAATTCTGTAATAATCTTCACCGGTGATTGATTTTTATCGTAAGCAATATAGCTGGCATAAAAACCTTCTCCGTATCCTGTCTCAAAAGCAAATATAGTCCCGGGATGAGTTTCTGAAGGTTTTAGAAATGCATATTGATCTATTGCCCCCTTTTCATCGAAGAAATATTCATGGAAAAACTCTTCATAGATTCCCATAAAGTCTCCACCTTTTTTATGATAAAGTTTCTGTTCCAATTCATTAAGACTGTTTTGAGTATCCACATCCATGAAGCAGCCCATTCCACTTTCTACCGGATATCCAAAAACTTCTCCTTCCACCAGTTCCTTAATATTCTGCCCAGCCGTAGTTGCCAGCTTCCAGTCTTTAATTTCTGCAGTATTGAAAATAATTTCTGCATAAGCTACACAATTACTATCTCTTTCTTTATGTAACATTACAGAAAATTCTCCTTTTGGAAAATCTGCAGAAAAAGGAAGCATATCATTGGTGATTAAGGGATCACAAGCAACCAGCTTTCCACTGGAAAGATAGATTTTCCCTACTTCAAAACTTTCTAACAAGGGACTTTCTACAAAATCCTTCGAAAATAGCTTTTTTATGTTTTCTATATGTGTCATTTTATTGTATTACTTATTCTCAGTGTCAGGCTGAGCGGAGTCGAAGCCTTTTTGATTTTTGCTGTCAACATTATCAGAGTGACTTTTGTTTTGACAAACAGACAACTCTTTTAATTGATCCCAATTATCATTAATTATAGCTTCTTTTTTCTTTCTACTCCAACCTTTCACTTGCTTTTCAAACACTATCGCTTGAATAATGTCATTAAATACATAAAAGAAGACTAGTTCAACCGGTCTTCTTTTATAAGTATAACTTTCAGGAAATTTACCTGATTGATGTTGAGCTAATCTTACTTCAATATCATTGGTAACTCCTGTATAATAGGAGTTGTCGGAACATCTTAAAATATATACGAAATATTGTTTCATTTTTATTCCAAAAAAGGCTTCGACTCCGCTCAGCCTGACATTCCAACAACTTCTTTTATTATTGGGTTTATTTACAAACTTTTCAGCTTCTCTTCCAAGATCGCAATCTTATCAAGAGCATCTTTCTGTTTCTTACGTTCTACCTCTACAATTTCAGGTTTAGCATTAGCCACAAACTTTTCGTTGGAAAGCTTTTTATCTACTGAAATCAAGAATCCTTTCAGATACTTTAATTCTTCTTCAGTTTTCGCTTTTTCTTCTCCTAAATCTAAGTTTTCACTTAAAGGAATAGAAACTTCTGTTGCACCAACAAGGAATGTAAAGCTTGGCTTATCTGTTTTCTGCCCGAAGTGAATTTCAGAAACATTGGCTAGTTTTCTTACTACCGCTTCATTCGCAAATTCAGTAGCATTGGTATATATTTCAGCGGCTTCTCTTGGGGAAATTCCTTTTGTCTGACGGTAATTTCTAACTCCAGAGATCAGTTCTGCCGCAGTTTCAAAGTTTTTAATGATCGTCTCATCAAATGCTCCCGCTTCTTTTTGCTGAGCAATTACTAAAGCATCTTCAATATTTCTTTCTGAAATCGTCTGCCATAATTCTTCTGTTAAGAAAGGCATGAACGGGTGAAGCAACTTCATCAGCTCTTCAAAGAAATATATTGTTTTGTTATAAACCTCTTTAGAAATACCTTCTCCATAGTTAGGCTTGATTGCTTCAAGATACCAACCACAAAAATCGTCCCAAATTAATTTATAGATCAAATGAAGGGCATCAGAAATTCTGAATTTCTCAAACTGATCGTTGATTTCAACAATGGTTTTATTTAATTTATTTTCAAACCAGTCAATAGTTTGAGTCTCTGTTGCATTTGCTGCCTTATCTTCATGATTCCACATGTTAATTAAACGGAATGCATTCCAGATTTTCGTCATGAAATTTCTTCCCTGAAGCATTAAATCTTCATCAAAAAGAAGGTCATTTCCAGCTGCAGAACTCAATAGAATTCCTACACGAACGCCATCAGCTCCATATTTTTCCATCAGCTCAAGCGGATCCGGAGAGTTTCCTAAAGATTTTGACATCTTTCTTCTCTGCTTATCTCTTACAATTCCTGTAAAATAAACATTCTTAAACGGAACTTCTTTTCTGTATTCCAATCCCGCCATAATCATTCTGGCTACCCAGAAGAAGATGATATCCGGAGCTGTAACCAGGTCAGAAGTTGGGTAATAATAATTGATATCTTTATTTTCTGGATCAAGTAACCCATCAAATACAGACATTGGCCATAACCATGAAGAGAACCAGGTATCTAATGCATCATTATCCTGCCTAAGATCTTCTGTTGTTAATTCATGATTTCCTGTTTTTTGCTGAACCAGCTTTAAAGCTTCTTCTTTAGTTTCAGCTACTACAAAATCTTCATCCCCTGTACCATAATAGTAAGCAGGAATTTGTTGTCCCCACCAAAGCTGACGGGAAATATTCCAGTCGCGGATGTTCTCCATCCAGTGTTTGTAAGTATTTTTAAACTTCTCTGGATAAAACTTTACCTCATCGCTCATTACAACATCAAGTGCAGGCTGAGCAATTTCAGACATTTTAAGGAACCATTGTACCGAAACTTTAGGCTCAATAACAGCTCCTGTTCTTTCAGACGTTCCTACTTTATTGACGTAATCCTCAGCTTTCAGTAAAAGACCTTTTTCTTCTAATTCTTTTGCGATCTGCTTTCTTACATCAAATCTGTTCTGTCCTGCATAGTGAAGACCATGTTCGTTAAGGTTTCCGTCATCATCTAATGCATCAATCATTTTCAACTGGTGCTTCTGCCCGATCTCGTAGTCATTCGTATCGTGTGCAGGAGTAATTTTTAAAGCTCCCGTTCCAAACTCAATGTCAACATATTCATCCTCAATAATAGGAATTACCCTGTCAACGATTGGTACGATTACATTTTTACCCTTTAAGTGTGCATATCTTTCATCATTAGGATTGATACATACAGCGGTATCCCCGAAAATAGTTTCAGGACGTGTAGTCGCAACTGAAAGGAACTCTTCTGAACCTTCAATCTTATATTTAAGGAAATATAATTTTCCATTCTGTTCTTTAAAGATTACCTCTTCATCTGAAATATTGGTCTTCGCTTCCGGATCCCAGTTTACCATTCTGTAGCCTCTGTAAATTAATCCTTTATTATAAAGATCTACAAAGCTTTTGATAACCTGCTGTGAAAGCTTGTCTTCCATTGTGAAACGGGTTCTGTCCCAATCGCATGAACATCCTAATTTTTTAAGCTGTTCAAGGATTGTCCCTCCGTATTTATTTGTCCATTCCCAAGCGTGTTCAAGGAATTGTTCACGGGTAATATCAGACTTATTGACTCCTTCAGACTTCAGTTTAGCAACAACTTTAGCTTCGGTAGCAATGGAAGCGTGATCTGTTCCCGGAATCCAACAAGCGTTAAACCCGCGCATTCTTGCACGGCGGACCAGAACATCCTGAATGGTATTGTTCAACATATGTCCCATGTGTAATATCCCCGTTACGTTTGGCGGCGGAATGACCACGGTATATGGTGGTTTGTCATTAGGCTCTGAGTGGAAATATTTGTTTTCCAACCAGTAATTGTACCATTTCTGTTCTGTTTCCTGTGGATTGTACTTTTCTGAAATCTGCATAAATTCTATTTCTTTGGCTTGCAATTTGCAAAAATAGTCTAAAGAAAAAAATTTTTAAGCATGAATTAAAATAATTTTTAACTTTGTTTCACAAAATTTATCTAACAAACATATTAACATTCAAGAATATGAAGAAATTAATCGCAGGAATTGCATTATTCGGAACATTTGCTCTTGCATCTGCACAAACTATTACGTTTGATAAAACTACTTTCGACTATGGTAACATTAAGCCTAGTTCTGATGGTACAAGATTCTTTACTGTAACAAACACTGGTGATAAGCCTTTGATCATTTCAAATGTAAAACCATCTTGTGGATGTACAACACCAGAATTCAGCCAGGATCCGATCATGCCAGGAAAATCTGCTAAGATCAAAGTTGGATATAACACAGCTCTTACAGGAGGATTCAACAAAATGATTGAGGTTTTCTCTAATGACCCTGCTAACAGCAGAAGTGTAATCTACATCAAAGGAAACGTAGATGCTAACGCTCCTGAGCCAAAAGTATTAACACCTGCTGAACAGAAAGAAGCTGCTAAAGCTGAGAAAAAAGCTGCAAAAATTGCTAAAAAAGCTGCAGCGAAATAATTCTCTACTCAAAATAAAGAAACCGTCTCTATTGAGGCGGTTTTTTTGTTATATTTATATTGGATTAGGTTGCAGATGATAGGTAATGGCCAGCAGTAAATATATTGACATTGATCAAATATATTATTTAGGTCTTGGCTGAAGCCTTGGGATTTACACTTAAATGACTGGGCTAAAGCCCACCCCTATTGAATTTTAATAACAAAATCTTTTAATCTTTTAATCTTTTAATCTTTTAATCTTTTAATCTTTTAATCTTTTAATCTTTTAATCTTTTAATCTTTTAATCTTAAATATATGGACACCAATCTCTCAGATGACTTCAGGGTAAATGGAAAATTTTCTATTAAAAAAGCCTCTACCTCCTATAAAGGAAAACTTACCAAAGAAGAAGGAACTCAATTACTAATTCAGGAGAAAGAAAAACTACGTGAGCTTCAGGAAAAGCTTTATGCTGATGGAAGCCAGTCTCTTCTGGTGGTACTTCAGGCCATGGATGCCGCTGGAAAAGACAGCATGATAGAACATGTTTTTGGCGGTGTAAACCCTCAAGGCTGTAATGTAACCAGCTTTAAAACACCAAGTTCAAAAGAATACTCCCATGATTTCCTATGGAGACATTATCTGGCTCTGCCTCAGAAGGGAATGATCGGAATTTTTAACCGTTCCCACTATGAAAGTGTATTGGTGTGCAAAGTACATCCTGAATATAATTTAAGTGAAAAAACATGGTCTTCTGTAGAGGATTTTGACAATAAATTCTGGGAAAACCGTTATGAAAGCATTCGTAATTTTGAAAAGCATCTTGCGCAAAACGGAACTACTGTCATCAAAATTTTTCTGAATGTCTCCAAAGATGAACAAAAGAAAAGATTATTAGACAGAATTAACGAACAGGAAAAAAACTGGAAGTTTTCTGCAGGAGATCTTCCGGAAAGAGCCTTATTCGATCAGTATATGGAAGCTTATGAAACCGCAATCAATGAGACATCAAAGGATCATGCGCCATGGTATGTACTTCCTGCAGACAATAAATGGTTTGCAAGAACGGCAGCTATTCAGATTATTATAGATACTCTGGAGAAGATGAACCTGAAGTATCCCCAGCTTTCAGAAAAAGATAGACAGGAATTACAGGAAGCAAAAAAACAATTGGAAAGTGAATAAAAAAAATCCTCAGATCATTTTGAACCTGAGGATTTTATATGGATAGTTTATCACTTAACTTATATTCTTCAAAAAAACACGAGAAAATCTATAAGCCGGATTCTGTACTTCCGAAGAAGTGCCTGTTATTTATCTACGTGGTACATTGCTGCAACACTTGAGCTGATTACCCCTCGGTTTTCAGGACGAGCCGCCCCTATTTCCATTGCTGAAAAGAACCGATATACTTACCATTGCACCGCAAAGAGTTTACCTGGTTTCACTACAGCCGAACTGTACTTGCTTTCTGTTGCACTTGTCCTACCCTCACGGGTGACGGATGTTATCCGCTTTGCTGCTCTATGGTGTCCGGACTTTCCTACCTCCCGTAAACGGGAAATCAACAGGCCGATTTTCTCGCGGATGCAAAGATACATAAATTTTACGGTAAAAATGTAAGAAGGACCGCCGGAAGCGGGAGGATGGAAGTTATTGAAGTACCAAGCCTGGACTAGCAGCATTTTATATTAATTTTTTCAAAACTGCTGATAAACTTTTCAGGTTACTGTTAAAATAAGTCTCTGTAATAACTTCCTGCCTCCAGCTTCAAACTTCTTTACATGTCATAATTATCTCTGATTTCATTATAATTATTTTTCCCCAATTACCACATTATTATTATCTTCGTGCCATTATACATCTATGGATTCCAGAGAAAAAGAATTTGCGCAGCTCATCAAAGATAATCAGGGCCTGATTATTAAAGTATCGCGCTTATATACCAATTCGCTGGAAGATGAAGAAGATCTTTTCCAGGAAATTGTCTTGCAGCTCTGGAGGAGTTATGATTCTTTCAAAGGAAATTCCAAGATTTCAACATGGATGTACCGTGTAGCGCTTAATACAGCCATTACCCTCTTTAGAAAAAAAAGCAAAAGCCTTCCTACGAATGAACTGGACATCAACCATAAGGATTTTGTGGAAGATGATGATGAAAAACAGCAACAGATTTCGCTTTTGTATACTGTAATCAAGACTCTTCCTAATATAGAAAGAGCCATTGTCATGATGTATCTTGACGATCTGCCTTACAAGGACATTGCAGAAAATCTCGGAATTACCGAAGTTAATGCACGTGTGAAAATGAACAGATTAAAGAAAACCCTTAAAGAACAGATGGAAAAATATGCCTGAATTTGATTTAGATAGTTTTAAAAAAACATGGCAACAACAGCCTGTAGAACCGAAATATGATAACAGCGAGATCCGTCAAATGCTGAATAGAAAATCACGTAATTATGTAAAGTATATTTTCTGGATCAGTGTTTTTGAGTTTCTGTTCTTTTCTGTTTTAGGCTTATTCTACTTCTTCCAGGATGACGAGTCTGACGGGTTCCGTAAAATACTGGAAAA
Organism: Chryseobacterium contaminans; assembly: GCF_001684955.1. Lineage (GTDB taxonomy): Bacteria > Bacteroidota > Bacteroidia > Flavobacteriales > Weeksellaceae > Chryseobacterium > Chryseobacterium contaminans. Next base: position 63,271 of record NZ_MAYF01000356.1, read on the forward strand.
ACTGGGTACTCATGAAGCACCCGAAGTGGAAAACAATTTCGGTCACTTTTATCTGGCCATTAAAATCCTGAGCGTATTAATTACCGCTTATTTTGTACTCAAGTTCTACCAAAATTACCGTAAAATAAAAATTGAGGAAAACCTTAAAGGGCTTATTACGAGAATTATCAGTTTCAAAAAAACAGTCAATGCTTTCATTCTGATTAGTATTGTGCTACTTCTTATGTTTACCTTTGTATTAGTTGCCTTTATATTTTACACTTTAAATTCTCAAAATATACAACCTTCCGGATCTGATCTTACGGTCATTATTGTAGCCATTACTATCAGCACCATATTGGCTATATCAATGATCTGGGTATATTACAGACTGGTGTATGGAAGTATCATCAAAAAACTTGACAAAAATCTAAAGCAGCTTAGAGAGATAGATTCTCAGGAAAATTAGCATTCATAGGCTATAGTTCAAGATATTATTGTTAATTTTATTTCACCAAATCTTTTTTACTATGCCTTTATCATATGTTTATGGAGCATCTCAGGTTCCATTATTGGGACAGACTATTGGTGGAAACCTTAAAAGTACTGTCGAAAAGTTTCCCAACCAAGAAGCACTGGTTTGTGTTCATCAGGGGTACAGAGCTACCTACCAGGAATTTTACAATCAAACAACCGCAGTTTCCAAAGCCTTATTATTTTTAGGAGCAAAAGCAGGAGACAGAATAGGAATCTGGTCTTCCAACCGCTATGAATGGGTACTTCTGCAATATGCCACTGCCAGAATCGGTACTATTTTAGTGAATATCAATCCGGCTTACAGGACCCATGAGCTTACCTATGTACTCAATCAGTCTGAAGTTCGTTTTATTTTTTCTTCTTTAAGCTTTAAGACCAGTAACTACAAAGAAATGGTTGAGTACGCCAAGGAAGTTTGCCCTACTTTAGAGCATGAAATTTTCTTTGATGACAACTGGGAAGATTTTGTAAACAATGGTCAGGAGATTTCCGATGAGGTTCTTCATAGCTTTGAAGAGCACGTACAGTTTGATGATCCTGTCAATATTCAATATACATCGGGAACAACCGGATTTCCCAAAGGCGTTACGCTTTCCCATCACAATATTTTAAATAACGGATATTTTATTGGTATACGATTAAAATATACAGAAAAAGACCGTGTATGCATTCCTGTTCCATTCTATCACTGCTTCGGAATGGTAATCGGAAATATATGCTGTACAGCCCATGGAGCCTGTATGGTAATCCCTAATGACAGTTTTGATCCAGAGCTTACGTTAAAGGCTGTTTCTGATGAAAAATGTACTTCTCTGTATGGTGTTCCTACCATGTTTATCGCTGAGCTTGCCGTAAAAGATTTTGATACTTATGATTTTTCAAGTTTAAGAACCGGTGTTATGGCTGGTTCCGTATGTCCACCGGAAATAATGAAAAAAGTGGAAAGCCTGATGAATATTAAGGAAATGAGCATCTGTTATGGAATGACAGAAACCTCCCCGGTATCTACACAAACTTTAATAGGAACCCCATTAAACAAGCAGGTCAGTACAGTAGGAACAGTTCAGGATCATCTCGAAATAAAAATCATTGATGAAAGCGGAAAAATTCTGAAACGTGGTGAACACGGTGAACTTTGTACAAGAGGCTATTCTGTAATGCTGAAATACTGGAATGATCCTGAAAACACAAAAAAAGTGCTGGATGACGCCCGCTGGATGCATACCGGTGATATGGCTGTTATGGATAAAGATGGTTATATTACCATTTCCGGAAGAATTAAAGATCTTATCATCCGTGGTGGAGAAAACATTTCACCTAAAGAAATTGAAGACTTCTTATATACTTATACTAACATTCTGGATGTTCAGATCATTGGAGTGCCAAGTGAAAAATTCGGAGAGGAAGTAATGGCCTGGGTGAAAGTAAGAAAAGGCTTTACGATTACAGAACAGGAACTGCTAGACTATTGTAAAGGAAGAATTGCCCATTATAAGGTTCCGAAATACTGGAAATTTGTGGATGAATTTCCAATGACGATTTCCGGGAAAATAAGAAAAGTGGAAATGCGGGAAATTTCTATGAAAGAACTTGGGTTGGAAAGTCATAAGGCTTAACTTATACCATTTAGATTCTATAGGGTTTAAGTGGACTTTAATTAAATGACTCGTCTAAACTGGAAGGTTTAACCACAAAGTCACAAAAGTTTTTGAACACTTTAGTTATTTTAAGTTACTACTAACTGTTTGAGAAGAGCACTTAAGTTTTTGAAAATCTCCGATTTTCAAAATTCTGGTCGTCAATATTTCAGTTGATGAGCTTTACATCCCCCTCCACTGGAGGGGTGGCGAAAATTCAAAGAATTTTTGACGGGATGGTCCTACTAAAAACGCATAAAAACAAAAAAGCATTTCAAATTGAAATGCTTTTTTATATTTTAAAGTTCTTTTCTTAATCTGGCAACAGGAATATTGAGCTGTTCACGATATTTTGCAATCGTTCTTCTGGCAATATTATATCCTTGTTCTTTCAAAATAACCACTAAGGCATCATCAGTCAGAGGTTTTCTTTTATTCTCTTTACTGATCACTTCCTGAAGGTGGGTTTTAATCTCTTTAGTAGAAACTTCTTCCCCATCATCATTGGTTAAGCTGTCTGAAAACAGGTCTTTAAGATAAACAATACCGTTTGGCGTATCTGCATATTTACTTTTTACCACTCTGGAAATGGTAGAGATGTCAAATCCGGTAATATCTGCTACATCTTTTAAGATCATTGGCTTTAAAGATTTCTCATCACCGGTAATAAAATAATCTTTCTGAAACTTAACAATAGCTGTAATAGTCTGCAATAAAGTATTCTGACGCTGGTTAATCGCATCAATGTACCATTTCGCAGCATCTAATTTCTGCTTGATAAACAAAGCAGCCTGCTTGTGTTCAGAAGAGTTTTTATCATGTGAATAAGTAGTCAGAATATCTTTATATTCTTCAGAAACCCTTAATGTTGGAGCATTCTTACTGTTAAGCATAGGGATCACCTGTCCATCTTTCACCTGAATTACAAAATCCGGAATAATTTCCTGATTGATGGTAATGGTTTGGGTATCAAAATTCCCTCCCACTTTGGGTGACAGTTTTGAAATTTCATCCAAAGCATCTTTCAGATCTTCTTCCTCAATATCATATTTCTGAATAATCTTGTTATAATGCTTATTGGTTAAGGCATCAAACTGGTATCTCAGGATATTGGCCGCTAAAGAAACAGCTTTATCAGAGCTTACTTTCTTCTCGATCTGTAATAATAAACATTCCTGAAGACCTCTTGCACCCACTCCAGGCGGATCCAGCTTCTGAACATAATTTTCAAGGATGTCCTCTACTTTTTCCTTAGTCGTATAAATTCCCTGTGAGAAAGCAAGATCATCCACAATAGATTTGATCTCTCTTCTCAGATAACCGTCCGTATCAAGGTTACCAATTAGGTATTCTGCAATCTTAAGGTCTTCTTCACTGATATTCACCAGGTGAATCTGTTCTGTAAGATAATCATATAATGACTGTCCTTCCGTTAGAAGACTTTCATTGTCAAATTCTTCATCATCCGGAGAGTAGTTGCTGGATGCAGTTTTATAGCTGGGTTCGTCGTCGTAAAGATATTCGTTAACGTCGAAATCTGTCTCAATGCTTTCTGTACCCTCGTCCTGATAAGCATCTTCCAGGGAAGAATAATCATCTTCCTTAGAATCCTCCTTTACAATTTCCAAAGCAGGGTTTTCTTCTAACTCTCTCTCCAACTCCTCTTCAAATTCAAGAGTATGAAGCTGAATAAGCTTCATCAACTGGATCTGCTGAGGGGCCAGCTTCTGTCCTAATTTGAGTTGTAAGTGTTGTTTAAGCATATTAATATTGGCGTTTTAACATAACATATTCTACGAATTTAATAAATTTATTTGATAAAAAATACATTTAGCATGATTTTTGCATTATACTTTCTACATAATAAACTATTTAAAAATAAAAAAAGCCTTAACTTGATGATTAAGGCTTTTTTTATGATTCTAGAATTCAGCGCTTTTCGGCGTTCTTGGGAAAGGAATTACATCTCTGATGTTTGTCATTCCTGTTACGAAAAGAACTAACCTTTCTAACCCCAGACCGAAACCTGCATGCGGTACAGAACCGAACTTTCTGGTATCTAAATACCACCAAAGCTCGTGCTCATCTACATGCATATCTGCCATTTTCTGCTTTAATACGTCTAATCTTGCTTCTCTTTCAGATCCACCGATGATTTCACCGATACCCGGGAAAAGAACGTCCATTGCTGCAACCGTTTTGTTGTCTTCGTTCAGTTTCATATAGAAAGCTTTGATTTCTTTTGGATAATCGAACAATACAACCGGGCACTCAAAGTGTTTTTCAACCAGATATCTTTCGTGTTCAGACTGAAGATCTGCCCCCCATTTTTCAACAGGATATACGAATTTTCCTTTCTTATTTTCTTTAGAGTTCAATAAGATCTCAATAGCTTCTGTATAGCTTACACGCTTGAAACGTTTAGCCACCACATTCTGAAGTTTTTCAATAAGACCTTCTTTTGCTCTTTCTTTTTCCGGTTTTGATTTTTGTTCTTCTTCAAAACGTTTGTCTAAGAACTCAAGATCATCTTTACAGTTATCCAATACATACTGGATCACATATTTTAAGAAATCTTCTGCAAGGTCGATGTTATCTTCAAGATTGTTGAAAGCCACTTCCGGCTCAATCATCCAGAATTCTGCAAGATGTCTTGTTGTATTTGAATTTTCTGCACGGAAAGTAGGTCCGAAAGTATAGATTCTTCCTAATCCCATAGCAGCAGTTTCTCCTTCAAGTTGGCCGGAAACCGTAAGATTGGTTTTTCTACCAAAGAAATCCTGAGTGAAATCAATTTCGCCTTCTTCAGTTCTTGGCATATTATTCAGATCGAAGTTGGTAACTCCGAACATTTCTCCTGCTCCTTCAGCATCAGCTCCTGTAATCACCGGAGTGTTGATATAGAAGAACTGGTTTTGGTTGAAGAATGAATGAACAGCAAAACTTACTGCGTGGCGTACTCTGAAAACAGCTCCAAATAAATTAGTTCTGAATCTTAAGTGTGCCTGCTCACGAAGTTTCTCTAAGCTGTGTTTCTTAGGCTGAAGAATGGTGCTTTGAAGCTCTTCTGTAAAGTTATCTCCTAAAATAATGATCTTTTTAGCAACAATTTCTACAGATTGTCCCGCTCCCTGGCTTTCCACTACTTCACCTACCACTTTAAGAGAAGAAGCTGTGCTAATTTTCTTGATAAGTTCTTCATCAAAATTTTCGAAATCAACAACTATCTGCAAATTATTAATCGTAGAACCATCATTAAGTGCAATAAAGCGATTAGCACGGAATGATCTTACCCATCCGTAAACTGTAATGTCATGATGTAATACTTTCTTGTAATCCCTTAGGATTTCTTTGATCGTTTGCTTTTTCATTTGTTGATAATAAATTTTTGTATAAAAATTAATGGTGGCAAAGTTACAAAAAAACGGCGCAACTTGATGATTGCGCTGTCTTTAAAAATCATTTATCAATTATTTAATGCTTTAATTAAAGAAAATGGACTTTTTCCTTTGCTTTCCATTCCTGATTTTCAGGGCATGATAACAGCTAGGAACATCGTATTGCCATTGAGGAAGAAACAGAATAATCAGGATCACATCAATATGAGAAACCAAACCTAAGATCAATGCCAGATCAAAAGTCCAGCCTGTTTTCTGGAAACCGATCATATAGGTAAAGGCCAGCAAAAGGCTCAGTCCCCACATTTTGGATAGGAAAGCATGGGTACAGGTTTCTTTCCCGAATTTCCAGATACTTACAACATAACACATAGCTTCCATACTGAAGATCAGTAAAATACTTTTCCATTCATTGATAATCAGGTCCGGATTCAGGAAATAAGAAGCAAATCCCAGGGACAACCAGAAGATAAGATCCGTCTGGCTATCCAGTCTTCTTAATTTTTCTGAAGCAACACCTGTTTTTCTGGCTATAATTCCATCAAAAATATCAGTAAACAATCCCAAATACATAAGCATCAGAATATATTCCCGGGCTGATTCTCCCATAAAATATCCCAGATACAAAATGATAAAAGCGGAAATAAAACGGGATAAAATCAATAGATAAGGTATATTTTTCATGATTACTATTTTTAAAAATTAATGATGGGCAAGCTCCTTCTCTCATTTTTATTCCATATTCCAATTTGAAGTCCTTTCATCTTTTTAGATTTGTTAAGAATACCTATCTGTACTCCTTTCATTTCATTTGAATAATTACTAAGCCCTATCTGCATGCCCTGCATCTTTTCTGAAGCATTAAAAGCTGAAATACTTAAACCTTTCATTGTAGCCAGATCATTTCCAATTACGGAAATAAACATCCCATTCCCCTGATCTAAATAATTCATCCACCCGACCACTGAAACTCCGCTTACTTTCTTCCCATAATTATAAAGAGAAACAAATAATCCATGGTGAATTGCTGTTTTCCCATACCCTGCACTGGAAACTGTAAGTCCGTTTACAATGAGAGAAGCCCCATCATCTCGTTGTTTGGCAGGATCTCCAAACATCCACATCAGAATTCCTAAAGGATTAGGTTCAAGATTAAAACCATTAATTCTCTGAGTTTTTCCCGTATGATTGTCTAATAAACTCCCGCCTAATCCTATGGCCACTCCGTTTACTTCTTTTACTTTTTTGCTCAAAGGTGTCAGGGAAACTATTTTGCTTTTCACGGTTTCAATAGAGTCTTGTCCATATATTGCTTCTTGTAATAAAAAGAAGCAGGTCATTAAAATCTTTGTTTTCATAAGTCTTAATTTTATGATTTCTTAAAATTCCAATTGATGACAGGTAGCTTTCGTTTTCCGTTTTCATTCCATGCTCCGATCTGAATGCCCCGGAAATCTTTACAACTGTTATAAAGTCCGATCTGAAGGCCTCTGCATTTTTGTCCAACATTAGCCAAAGGAGCTACAGAAACTCCTTTTATTTCATGATGAAAATTGAGAATCGGAGAAACTGTAACCCCACGAGTTACCGCGCAGGTATTGATATTACTTGAAACATTTATTTCCAACCCATTGGTAACCGTTGGTTCCATATTGATCAATGATAGCTGAACTCCGTTGATTGTATTCATTTTACTTTCTGGAACAACACCATAATCATTGTTTAAGCTCCATCGGTCTGCACCAGGCAAATACACAATGAGTAAAGCAGGAAAGAAAAGCCCTAAAGGATTAAATCCCATTCCCAAACCGTTTACTTTTTTAGGTATCATTTTTTCTTCCTGATCAAAATATTTAAACAGAAACCCATTTACATTTTTGTTATTTTTTGAAGGAGAAGCGGCAATGAATCTGGGCTTCAACGAATCTACTTTTATAGTGTCTGATGCATCCATCAGAATGCTGAATAAAAGCATTGGTATTAAAAAAAATTGTGCTTTCATAGCTCGTGATTTTAAAATTATAATTCAAAATTATCAGCCGAAAGTCCCGTATTGAATGTGAAAAAAAATAAAAAAAAATATTCTGTTTGTGAAAATCGCAAAAAACAATGATTTACATGCTTGCAACAATGACTTTTTGCCCAGAAAAAATGCTACATTTGTGAAAATCACAAAGCCATGCATCAGGAAGCTCTGCTCAAAGAAATCCGAAGAAAAATAGGTGATAAATCGTTGAATGACGAGATCGCCAATATTCTTAATATAAGCTATGATGCTGCCCATCGAAGAACTTCTCTGAAAGCCAAATTCAGTTTTGAGGAAGCCTTAGAACTGGCCAAATATTATCAGATATCTTTGGATCAGCTCCTCACTTCCGATCATCTTATTTTAGCTCAAAGAACTTCAGCAGTCACTAAAACAGAAGACCTCCAATCTTTTTTTCAGAATACTCTCAGTGTTTTTGAAAACCTGCCGCTTTCAGATAAAATGACCATTTATTATTCGGCAAAGGATATTCCGTTTTTCTATACCCTTTCAGATACTTTGCTTTCGCGGTTTAAGATTTATGTCTGGATGAATTTACTGAATGCCAAACAGGTTTTCATCCCTTTTTTACAGTTTTCACCTCCTCAATTTGAAGCCGATACTCAAAAATTAAGAAGAAAATATGAAGATCAAAATGTGGCTGAATTATGGAATGGCATGACTGTTTCCAGTATTTTGCAGCAAGTGTTATTTTATTATGAAACCGGCCTTCTGAAAGAAAATGAGGCACAAATTATTTTACAGGAATTAAAGGAATTGATAGAATATATTGAGCAAAAGACAGAAAATAATCCAAAGTTTCACCTGTATGAAAATGAATTGATGCATCTTTCCAACGACATCTTTTTTCATCATCCACAGCAGTCGCTTTTTGCTTTACCCACTAATATGTTTGGTTATATTTTAATTAAAGATGCTAAAACCTGTGATGAAACGTTGAGCTATTTTGAACATCAGATTAAAAACTCAAAATCCCTGAACACTTCGGGAAACCGGGATAGAAAGATTTTTTTTAACAAAATGTATGAACAGATTGAAGTTTTACACAAAAAATTGTAATATTAAAATTAATTCATCCCAAGAAATTAAATTACGTATATTTGAACAATAATCACTTTTTGTTAAAACTAACCCATAAAAACAATGACTTTTGAAGAAATAAAAAAAGAAATAAAACTTGAGATAAAACTGATAATAAAATAAAAGCAATTTGGTATTGGGATTATTTTCGATGATTGGAGTCTTTCTGTTAAAATGGATCAGAGCCCAACATATGAACCTCTCTGAAATTCAGGATTTTCTCCAGGGAATACTCCCTAATTTTGCAGCTACCGGAATTTGTGCTTCAGTATTTATATTTTATAAACTTTTATTCCGTGTGGATGCTCCTTTTCAAAAAAACTAATTTTTTTCAACATCATTCACCCTTTGTCGGATTGGTATTTTGGGAAGTTATACAGTATTTTATGGGTTCTCCCATGGATATTTATGATATACTGATGACAGCATCCGGCTGTATTCTTACTGCTGTTTTTATCCTGACTCTTTACTCTGAAAAGTTTTCACAAAAGATATAAATCTGAATATTTTCCAAGTTTTATCTTAGGGGCTGTACTTTAAACAGATCCAAATTATATTGTACTTAGAGATTAAACATTATTACAGGAAAAATTTAGTTAAATACTCTCAATAAGAATACTTTTCCTGAGAACAAATGGCCTTTAAGAATGATCAGATAGCAATTAACTTCAGAATATAATCGAAATGATGCTGATTCTATGAATAAGTAAATGATCAATAGACACAATTGATCATCATTCAAAAGGAAGACCTAATTTTTACTCGTCTTTCTTGGAAGGAACCAGGAAAACATCAATAAGGCCTTCAGGAAGTACCATTTTGATCGTTCTTTCTTCTCTGTCAACTTCAAGAATCCAGTCTTTGATCATCGGAATAACCACTTCTTTTCCATCCAGATTGGTAATGAAATACACCTGTGCCGTCTGATCATTTACAGATCTGATCACTCCACAGTTGTTATCATTTTCATCAAGAATTTCAAATCCGATGATTTCGTGGTAATAGAATTGCTTCCCTGTAAGTTTAGGTAATGTAGACAGTGGAAGATAAACACTTTTACCTATAACCTGGTCTACCATTGCTTCAGAAGAGTTTTTGAAAGCAATGTTCAGAGCATCTAATTTGCTCCATGATGATTTTTCAATAAAAAATGGAACCAATAATCCGTTGATTTCAACGAATATTGATTCCAATTTATTGTAAAGCTCGGGCTGATCGGTATCCAATTTAAGAATAACGTTCCCCGCAAGTCCATGTCTGCGTGTAATTTTCCCCAACAAATAGCAATCTTCTTTACGCATAACAGGAAATGTTCTTAAGCTTCAGTGTTTTCTTCAGTTTCAGCAGCAGCTTCTCCTTCTGTAGCAACTTCTTCAGCAGGTGCGTTTGCAGCCTCTTCAGCAGCTTTAGCATCAGCTTCAGCTTGTGCAGCAGCAGCAATTCTAGCTTCGTTTACTTTTACTTCAGCTTCTAAAGCAGCTTTCTTAGCATCAGCTTTAGCAGTAGCTAAACCTTCAACTTTACCTTGTACTTTAGATTCTTTAGCTTCTAACCAAGCGTTAAATCTTTTTTCAGCTTCAGCTTGATCAAAAGCACCTTTAGCAACACCACCTTGTAAGTGTTTTTTGTAAAGAGCACCTTTGTAAGATAGAATAGCTCTAGCAGTATCAGTAGGCTGAGCACCATTGTTTAACCACTGTACAGCAGAATCAACGTTCAACTCGATAGTTGCTGGGTTAGTAATTGGGTTGTAAGTTCCTAGTTTCTCGATGAATCTACCATCTCTTCTAGCTCTAGAATCTGCAACCACGATGTGGAAGAAAGGTTTTCCTTTTTTACCGTGTCTTTGTAATCTGATTTTTACTGACATAATGTTTGAATTTTACGGGAACTCGTCCCAGTTAAATATTTAAGAGTGCAAAGATAAACAAAAATTCTAATTGAACAATGGTTTAATGTAACAATTTATCAATCTAACAATGTAACAATATATTATCCTTCTCTTACAAGAATTTACTGGTACATTGGTAAACTGTTATATTGTTAGATTAATCATATTTTTCCCATATAAAAAAGTCCCAGACACTTTTGATTTTCTTCTATTGTAAGAGATTCTTTCAAATAATCTACAATTTTAGGAGAACTCCAGTAGCAGCCAATATGATTTGCGGTACAGCTTAAATACATGTTCTGAACTGCCATTGAAGTAGCTGCAATTTCTTCCCACTCCGGAACCATTCCGCTGAAATTGACAACGATAGAAACAACAACATTAGCTTTATTGATTTTAAAACCAATATCATTATATTTTTTCTCTAAGAATAACTGTTCAGGCTGAGTAGCTTTATAGATCGCCTGCATTTCTGAAGCCAGTTTAGCTTTTTCTTCTCCTTTAAATATTTTGAAACGCCAAGGTTTAGTACGCTTGTGATTAGGAGCCAGAGTTGCTGAATGTAAAATTTCATCAATAACTTCCTGAGAGATTTCTGCATCTGTATAATCTTTTGGGAAAATACTTCTTCTCTGCTCTATGATTTCTTTTAAAACTTCTGCTTTATTCATAGAGACAAAAATACAATATGTAAGTTAAACTTCCGGGAAGATGAGATAAGATTTTAATGCATGATGCGTGTGGTTCGGAGTAAGAGTTATTAAGATACGGTATTTTTTGAGTAAAAGTTTTATTGCAGATAAACATCAGTGGTGAATAGTGAGTTCCTTTACTTGACCATTCTTTCAACCAGATCATTCACAATTCACTTGCGAAGCAAAATTCACTATTGACGATAAAACCTTATAGCACTTCTACAATCTTCTGGTGAATTTTATTTAATGTAAACTCATTCCCGGCCTTCATTCCCATCATTTTTTGAGCCATGGGACTTTCGGAAGAAATAGCGTAAAAGCGGTCTCCTTCAAAAAAGAATTCACCTAATGATACGGAAATATAGAAACGGGCTTTGTTGGTGATCACCAACGAGCCTAGCTGAACCCGGTCTGTAGCAGTATTCAGCACCTTTCCCATATTTCGTTTGAGATCATTTAAAGCACCCAGCTGCCGCTGCATCTGATAGATTTCCTCCTGCATTTCTTCACGCATACTGTCATATTTCGGTGTTTTCTTGATGTCACGACTTGCTTCCAGAGTAAACTCAATAAAGTTTTTAAGCTTTTCAATTTTTTCTGTAATGGTATTTTTTACAAAGTCTCTGATATCACTTTTTTCAAATACAATCTTCTCCATACAATCGTTTCTTTATATAAAGATAATATTTTTAGAATAATATTTCCTCTTTTTATATTTTACAAAAAGTGAACCATCAGCATGAACAATTCTTACCATATTACAGTATTAAAAAAGCCCTGTAGTTTATACAAGGCTTTCATTTTATTTTTCTGATAATTTCTTCAGGTCATTCAGTCCCTGGCCGAACATTTTATCCATATTGCTGTCCATCATAGGCTTCATAATCTTCATCATGGTATTCAGTTCATTATCAATCATCCATGTTACTTTGGTTCCGTTTCCTTCAGGTGTTAATACAAAAGTACCTTTGGCGTTTCCCTCAAAAGGTTTTATAAAATGAAGCTGGGTTACCATTTTTTCATTTGGAACGGTTTCGGTAATTGCCTGCTCTCCTTCACTGTCATCCCCTTTCCAATGATAAGAATCTCCCATTTTAGTTCCTTCTCCAGAATAGGTGATCTTAATATTTTTTATTTCTTTTGAGAAAGGATCCCACATATTATATCCTTTTAAGGAACCTACATATTGCCATACTTTTTCTTTGGGTGCATTAATGACAACGGATTTTTCATAATGGTAATCTTTACTAAAAGCCAACATGGCAATTACAGCATATACGATAATCAGCAAAATGATAATGCCAATAAATTTCAGGAGTGTTTTCATAGTCTATATATTTAAAGTTATTTCTTTCAAAATGAGCCTCTCATCTGCTTTCAAAATTAAATATTCTGACATCGTTCCCTCTTTGCATAGGACAAGATTATTTAAAGATAAGGCATTTTTGTCATAACTTGACGTTCAGGCATTATTTTTGAGCATTTCAGCTGGGATTCCCCGATGAATCCTTACATTTACGTTTAACTAAAAATCGAAAAATGAATATTTTAACAGAAAAATTTAACACACCATATCACTCAGCACCGTTCGGTGACATTAAAAATGAAAACTATCTTCCTGCTTTTAAGGAATTAATTCAGAAATCTGAAGAGGAAATCAATGCTATTGTTGACAATCCTGCAGCACCCACTTTTGAAAATGTGATTGAAGCATTAGCGTATTCCGGGGAACAACTGGATATGGTATCGAATATCTTTTTCAATTTAAATTCAGCAGAAACCAGTGATGAAATCCAACAGATTGCTCAGGAAGTTTCACCGATTTTAACAGAATATTCTTCTAAAATTTCTCAAAATGAAGCTCTTTTCAACAAAATCAAAAAGGTCTATGATGAAAAGGAGAAATATAACCTCAATGAAGAGCAGGAAATGCTTTTAAATGAAACGTATAAAGGTTTCGTAAGAAGTGGCGCCTTATTGAATGAAGAAGACAAGGAAAAATTAAAGAAAATCAGCATGGATCTTTCGATAAAGTCTCTTCAGTTCGGACAAAATGTATTGGCTTCCACTAATGCCTATTTCAAACATATCACAGATAAAGAACAGTTAGCCGGAATCCCTGAAGCAATTATTGAACAATTTGCTGAGGAAGCTAAAGAAAGAAACCTTGATGGCTGGGTAGTGACTTTACAGTATCCAAGCTACATCCCTTTCATGACTTATGCTGAGAACCGTGAACTGAGAAAAGAATTAGCTTTGGCTAACGGTAAAAAATCTTTTGATGGTGGGGAATATGACAACCAGAATCTCATCAAGGAACTTCTTCAGCTGAAACAACAGAAAGCTGAACTTTTAGGATATAAAGACTATGCAGATTACGTACTGGAAGAAAGAATGGCTAAATCTCCGGTAAAAGTTATTGATTTTTTAAATGAACTTTTAACGAAAGCTAAACCTTATGCTGATCAAGAGATTGAAGAACTGAAATCTTTAGCCAAAGCCGATGGAATTGAAGATATGCAAAGCTATGACCATGCTTTTTATGCTGAAAAACTTCGTAAACAGAAATTTGATCTTAATGATGAAGAACTAAAACCTTACTTCCCTTTAAACCAGGTTCAAGATGCTGTTTTCGGACTGGCTGGAAAATTGTTCGGATTAACTTTTGAAGAACGAAATGATATACCAAAATACCATGAAGATGTAAAAGTGTATGAGGTTAAGGAAAACGGAACTTATAAATCTCTATTATATGTAGATTATTTCCCAAGAAAAGGGAAAAGAGCCGGTGCATGGATGACCAGCTATAAAAACCAGTACAAACAGAACGGAGAAAACTCGCGTCCCCACATTTCTATCGTTTGTAATTTCAGCAAACCAACGAAAGATACACCTAGCTTACTGACATTCCAGGAAGTAACCACTTTATTCCACGAATTTGGGCATGCCCTTCACGGAATGATGGCTGATACCCAATACCCTACTCTATCCGGAACTTCTGTAAAATGGGACTTTGTGGAGCTTCCTTCTCAGTTTCTGGAAAACTTCTGCTATGAACCTGAATTCCTGAAAACTTTTGCAAAGCATTATAAAACGGGAGAGGTTCTTCCTGATGAAAAAATTGAAAAAATAGAACAGTCCAAAAACTTTATGGAAGGTTACCAGACCTTAAGACAATTAGGTTTTGGTTTACTGGATATGAACTACCATACAAAAGTGGCAGAACTGGAAAACAAAAGTGTAAAGGAGTTTGAAGATCAATACACCAAGGCTACAACCCTTTATCCTATCAATCCTGAAACAGCGATGAGCCCAAGTTTCTCTCATATTTTTCAGGGTGGATATTCTGCAGGATATTATTCTTACAAATGGGCGGAAGTATTGGATGCCGATGCCTTCCAGTATTTTAAAGAAAACGGAATCTTCAATCCGGAAATTGCTGCCAAATATAAAGTACTTCTTTCTTCAGGTGGAACAAAAGATCCTATGGAACTGTATAAAGCTTTCAGAGGAAGTGAGCCGAAAGTAGAGAGTCTGTTGAAAAGAGCATTCGGATAGTAAAAGATTAACAAGAAGCATTATATGAAGGAAAACCTTCAGAAACAAATGAAGAGCATATCACAAAGACTTGAGAATGTAAAAAAACTTCAAGCGAAAAGATGGGAAAATGAGGATCATTGGGATACTTTAAATGATCTTTTGGTTAAAGAGCTGGATGAGATTTTACTTATTGAACCTGAAAATACCTCTGCACTCATCAACATTGGGGCAGTTTATTCCGATATGGGAGAAAACGAGAAAGCTCTGGAGTATTTAAAAATGGCTTTAAACCTGGGTTCAGAAGATAAAAACCTTTTTATAAATCTGGCCATCGTTATGATTTATATGGAAAAGCATCAGGCTGAATATTTAGAATATCTTGAAGATGCAGAAGGAAAAGTTGAAAATCCACTTACTTTTAAAGCTTATTTTGACCCTCAATCTCATTAGAATTATGATAGAAAAATTAAAAAAATTAGAAGCAGCTTTTAATGAGGCATTAAAAGCTGCTCTTAACAATATTGATCCTGAAAAGATTGATGAAATTCTGGATAACAGAGATTCATCAACATTTTCGGAGGCATGGATGAAAGCTTATCAGGCTGTTGAAGAAAAAACAATGGATGAAAAAACTGAAGATGCTGTTACGCATATCAGAAAAGAAATTTTCATCTCCATTTTCAAAGCTACCGGTTCATCTGAGCTGCCAGCCTATATTTCTGATGATTTTGGATTGGTTTCGTCTTATTTTATTCGCGATATTGAAAACAGCTGGGTAACCAATTTATTGTTTACTTATCTTAATCACCAGATTCCTCAGGGAGACTTGATGAATACAGAGAAAACAATGAATGAACTGATTCAATAAATCAGAAAAGAAAAAATAATCTATGAAAAAAATACATTTACTCTATTGTCTTCCGTTTATATTCTTTCTAAACTGTAAAAATGAAAAGAAAGATTCAGTAACAGAAACAAAAGCTCCGGAAATTCATCAGGTAGAAAAAACAGATTCTTTGGTGACTACAAGAATTGATTCTGCCCAAGTTCCAAAAACATTGAAATACAAAGGAAATTTTAAAGAAGGATTCCAATGGAAAGATAAAACGGGAGAATATATCGTATTCACTTCTGAGACCGGAGTTTATATTAATGAAAATTTCCAACATGAAAATGATGGTAGTGACGCTGAAGTTTTTGCTCAATGCTATTCCCTTGAAAATAACCAACAGATATGGAAGGTTAATGACTTTATCAAAGACTGTATGGTAGATATTGATGCCGCTTTTAAGAAAAATACGCTAAGTGTAACAGATCTTGATAAAGATGGTATTGCTGAAGTCTGGATGATATATGAACTAGCTTGTAAGGGTGATATTAGTCCATCAGATTTAAAGGTCATCATGTATGAAGGAAAACAGAAATTTGCCATGCGTGGGGAAACAAAAATACGAACAGGAATGGAAAAACACGGTAAACCGGTATTTGAAGGAGGATCTTATACCTTTGACAAGGCTTTTAAAGAAGGACCAAAAGCATTCAGAGACTATGCTGAAAAATTATGGAATAAAAATATGGGAGAATAATTTGTAAATTAGTTCTATCCAATTAATTATGAATACTAATTACTTACACTTTTAATTTCATCATCATGTTATTAGCTATTATACTTCCCTTTTTATCTTTTATTGTCCGAGGAAAAGTTCTTACCGGAATTATCTGTTTTATTTTGCAGATTACCGTCATTGGCTGGCTTCCTGCTGCTATTTGGGCTGTGATGTCTTTAAATAATGATAGAGCCAATAAGCGAAACGAAGATTTAATCCGTGCTGTGCGTGAGGGCCGAAAATAAAATCATTTTACATGATACATTCCAATCCTTTATTCCGGTAAAGGATTTTTTTTGAAAAGTTTGAATTGGTATTTTAAAACTATTCCGCCTAATAATCGTAAATTTATTATTCATTAATCCCGGTTTTAAAACTGTAAATCTTACCTGACATGAAAGAAAATAAATATGACAACCCGTCTTTTTTCGACCAGTATGAAAAAATGCTCCGGTCTCAACTGGGACTGGAAGGAGCCGGAGAATGGCATGCCTTAAAAAATATGTTACCTGATTTTAAAGGGAAAAAGGTACTGGACCTCGGCTGCGGATTTGGGTGGCATTGCCGATATGCTATAGAAAATGGCGCAATATCTGTGGTTGGAATTGATCTTTCCGAGAAAATGCTGGCCAGAGCAAAGGAAATCAATGATCTTGAAGGCATCCTTTATGAAAGAATGGCATTGGAAGATGTGGATTTTCCTGCAGAACAATTTGACATTATTTTAAGCTCATTAACACTGCATTATGTGGAATCATTCAGTAAGATAACCCAAAATGTTTATCAGTGGCTGACGGCTGGCGGATCTTTTGTGTTTTCTGTAGAACACCCTGTCTTTACTGCTGAAGGAAGTCAGGACTGGAACTATGATAATAATGGAGAAAAAACAGCCTGGCCCGTTGACAAATATTTCATCGAAGGAAAAAGAAATACAACTTTCTTAGGAGAAAATGTTATTAAATACCACAGAACCTTAACTTCCTATTTAAATACATTATTAAAACAAGGCTTCAAAATAAAGGAAATTATTGAACCGGAACCAAGCGCTGAAATGCTGAAAGAAATTCCGGAAATGAAAGAAGAACTCCGAAGACCTATGATGCTGTTGATTTCTGCAGAAAAATAAGATTGATTCCTGTTGAATTATACTTTGCCTATAAAGCTATTCTGCATATACTTTTCTTTTTTCATCCTGTTATTGTAACAAACCTCAACAAAAAACATAGCGTTTCTATCTGCTCTTTAAAATCTTAATGGCTTCATCAAAAATCTTTCCCGGAAGTCTTTTATTTTTGACAAAATAGCACGATATTTAAGCTATAAAAGACCAGCCATGTTCAAATTTTTCAGGAAAAAGAAAAAAAATAAAGTCAACCTTCATTCTGTAACCATTCCAGACCAGGGATGGATTAAAGTTTCAGAAGATCATGAAGCAATAAGATGGGTAAATCCACAACAATCGGCACTTATTGTCCTTCATTTTTTCGATAAAGAACCAGACCTTCCTACAGCGCAAGACTTAGATTACCTGAAAAAGTTTTACAGAAATATAGCGGCTTCAACCAATGGTGGTATTATTGAGACGGATATCATTAATATCCACAATATTCCCTGTGTAAAAAATATTATTAAGATTCCTCAGCAGGAAACCGGCATGGCCTATATTGCATCCATTACCATTCCTTTCGAAAATTGCAGCTATGTAGTGAAAATACAGGCTGACGAAATTGGAATCACAGGAATGAGAGACGCAGTTATTCTGGACAGACTACATAAAACTGGCGAAGTAAAAATTAATGAAGAAACCATGAAAAACTGGTTTGAAGATCCTTATGATCCGGACTTTAAACAAGGAACATTAATGAATAAATCTGAACTGGAAAAATATGATCATGAGTTTCCGGAACATCCGCTATCCATCGCCAGATCGCTCGTCAGGTCAATAGCCACAACCATTATTTTCAAACAGGAAATAAAAAAACTTCCAGCATTTAAAAAATAAATTTGAAGACTCGGAAGAAAACGAGATG
The DNA here is from genome assembly GCF_001684955.1 of Chryseobacterium contaminans. Classification (GTDB taxonomy): domain Bacteria; phylum Bacteroidota; class Bacteroidia; order Flavobacteriales; family Weeksellaceae; genus Chryseobacterium; species Chryseobacterium contaminans. Next base: position 81,712 of record NZ_MAYF01000356.1, read on the forward strand.
GCTTTGCATGAAACAATTGGATAATGAAGATGGAAGTTATAAAAAACTATTTTTCTATATACTTCAAAACTACCAGTCTTCGTCTTCCTGCTTCTATTTTTAAAAATTTAATTCATTCCCATTCATCGCATAACATTTTTCAATCTATGTTTCAGCATATTTTGTATCTTTAAGTACCATTTCAATAAAAATATTTGGTAATTCGTTATGACAGAAGAACTTTATTTCATCAAGACCAACCCAAATATTGCCAAAATCAATTTATACAATAAGCTTTGTTGTGAAGAAGAGAATTTTCAGAAATTCCTTCAGCCTGATGCTAAAATAAATCTTGAAATCATCAAGGATAAAGTAAAAGATTCTGTAGAAGAGCTCACCCGTGAAGAGCTTTTCAATATATTTTTATGGTTCAGCAAAGCTTACCCTTCTAACCATGAAGAAATAAGAACTCAACTATTCATCAACGGTATTGATCTTTTTTATGAAATTCAATCTCCTCAACACACTGAAACCTTCCTGAAAATACTTTCTGAATATGAAAAACTTTCTCAGGAAAATCTCAATTATATTGTCAATGCCCAGAATTTTAACCAATTCCTTATTTACGGAATATTCCTTACTGAAATTATCAGCAGAGAAGAGGGAAAAGAAAACATCCTTTCTGATTATCTGAAACCGGATTACCCTACTTTAT
>NZ_MAYF01000357.1 GCF_001684955.1 Chryseobacterium contaminans
GAAAGATAATGGGATATTCATTAAGTTCAAATATGAACACTGAAAATGTTGCAAAAGCTTTAAAAATGGCAATAAAAAATAGAAGTTCAAGTGATCCATTAATCCATCATTCAGACAGAGGTTTGCAATATTGCTCTGGTTACTACCAGAAAATACTGAATAAGAATGAAATCAAACCGTCAATGACTGATGGTTATGATTGCTATCAAAATGCACTGGCAGAAAGGATTAATGGAATATTGAAACAAGAATTCCTTTTTTATAGAACAAAGAATATGAAAGATCTAAGCTCATTAGTAAAAGAAAGTATTTATCTTTATAATACTAAAAGACCACATTTAAGCCTTAATATGCAAACTCCAGATAAAGTGCATAAAAAATCCGAAGAAATAAAACATCTCTCCGGATCAAATATTGTTTAATTTATGTCAACCTATTTTAGGACGACTCATTCGTAAAAAACTAATAATATACGAAATGCAGTTTTTAAAGAAAAACTACCTTGTAATTTTATTTTTTATCATCATAGGAGTTATTACTTACGACTACTTTTTTAGGCAGGATTTCAAGAAAAACTATCTGAAAAACGGGGAATATGCTATCGGTACAACTCATTAAATTAAACCATATGGAAGAGGTACTGGTTATCATTATCTGTACACATTTAAGGTCGATGATAAAGAGTATAAAGGTCGATGTGATGGAAAGATGCCTTTTTCTAAAGGGCCACAAAATCTGAATAAAAGATTTCTAGTATTATATTTAAAGAATAACATTCATAACAATGTCCTTTATACAACAATCCCTGTAAATGACAGTATAAAAAATAGTTCAGAATTAGATAAATGGGTTTTGAACCACCCGGAAATTAAACCTAACTGGATTCAATTCCCGGTACCGGTTTTTTCTTTGAAAATTACTTTTAGAATAATAAACCTGCTATCAATTGTCTATGTGCTATATAGTTTAAAAAAGGCTTTAATTTTAAGCACATAGATTTTTATGAATAAATAAAATTATTCGCGCGTTTATGACAATAATCTGCTCAATCAGCCAAATCTGCGAGAGCATCTATCCACACTCAATTTTATCGAAGATAAAATCCTCGCGCCTTAAAGCAGCAGATATTAAAAAAATTGCATCTTTGTGAATTCCAACAAACGCATATTTAATTATTTTGTTTTGCCGGCAATGACAGAAGGAATATTTGACTTGTAATTAAACTTTTTACTAACTTTAACTGATGAAAAAAATATCTGTCATATTTATTCTGCCGGATCTAGAAACCGGGGGCGCAGAAAGGATAGTTACCACTATAGCAAATCATCTTTCCAGGGATCGTTTTGAGCCTAAGATTTTGCTGTTACGTAAGCAGGGTGGATATTTAAATTTCCTGAAAAAAGATGTTGAAATCATCGATATCAATACAGAAAGAATCAGGCATTCTCTGAAACCTATTTTAGGAGAGATCTACAGAAGGAAACCTGATATTGTATTTTCAGGATTTGGAGAAGTAAATGCTTATTTGTCTCTGTTTATCAAGCTTTTCCCAAGAACAAAATTCATTGCCAGGGAAACGAATGTAGTGACTCAGCATGTTACGAGAAAGGAAATCAAATTTTTCTATAATTTTTATAATAATTACCAGAAAATCATTGCACAAAGTGACGATATGATGAAAGATCTGGTTGATAATTTTAACATCAAGAAGAAAAAAATTGTCAAGATCAATAATCCTGTGGACTTTGATTTTATTAATGAAAAGCTGAGTGTTGCTTTAAAACCAGAAGGGTTCAAATACAACTATAAAAATGTTGTGGCCATTGGTAATTTATCAGCCAGAAAAGGTTTTGATAACCTGTTAAAAGTGTTTTCAAGGCTTAAAAGTGAAAACATTATGCTTCATATTCTGGGTGATGGAAAAGACAGGGAAGTTCTGCTTCAGATGAAAGAGTTTCTAGGATTAAAAAATGTTATTTTCCATGGCAGACAGGAAAATCCTTACCAGTTTCTAAAGTATGCGGATTTGTTTATCCTTTCTTCAAGATATGAAGGTTTCCCCAATGTACTTCTGGAAGCCGGAGCTTGCGGAACTTACTCGCTGGCCAATAATTGTCCGGGAGGGATTAATGAGATCATTCAGCATAATGTGAACGGCGAAATTGCAAATATTGAGAATTATGATGATTTTGCACAGCAGATTATTAAAGTGACGCATGAGAATTATAATCGTGATGCTATTAAGAATTCCATTAAATCCAGATTTTCAAAGAATATTATATTAGATAAATACGAAAAGGTATTATTGGACCTAATCTATAAAAAATAATCAATACCACTAAGGATTATGATAAGAACAGCCATATGTATTGCTTCCATACTGATTTCTGTAACAGCAATGGCTCAAAAAAGCCCGATAGCCAGAAAAGAATTGTTGAAAGCTTCAATGAATCAGAAAGTTACTGTTGCTGAAGTTCAGGAAATAACAATGGAAGGAGGGCAGACAGCTCCCAGGCATTTGCATCCTTGCCCTGTCATAGGAATTATAAAATCTGGAGAGGCTGTCTTCCAGATAGAAGGGGAAGAAAGTATCGTGCTTCATGAAGGAGATGCTTTTTATGAACCCAAAAATGTTAATATCCTTCATTTTGATAATGCTTCAAAAGAAAAACCACTGGTTTTTACGGCTACCTATTTGAAAGAAGGACATGAAGAAAATATCCGGTTTTTAAATAAATAAGTCTTACAATTGGTACAAATTGTTTTGATGTTTGGTTTGCCCATTCACACTTCAAAATCAATTACTTAATATGGTATTGGAAGGAATTGCTTTTTCGGGGATCGCTATTGCATTGATGTGTATCGCTTTACTGCTTTCCAAAAAGAAAAAGGTTTCTTCTGATCATTATCTTATCGTTTGGCTGTTGATTGGTATTGCTAATCTCACATACTATTTATTTCCATCCCTATTTCCTGAAATATTACAGTCCTTCGGTTTTGCCCTTCCGGTGTTGAGTATGGGAATGCTTTATTTGTATGTTATTTCCATTACTTTTAATATTCAGTTTCGCTTAAGTAGCTTAATCAGGCATTCTTTATTTTTTATCATTTACAGCTTGATTTTTATTGTGATTTCAACATTTTATAGCCGGATTGAATTTAAAAACAGCATCCCTTTCTTTATTGAAGAACATCACAATAGGATGTTGAATTTATTGACCTTTCCAATGGCTGCTGTGCCTGTCATATATATTATTTTATGCTTTCTGGCGTTAAGAAAATATCAGAATATGCTCGCTGAATATTATTCTGCTCTTGAAAAGATCAATCTTAACTGGCTGAAGTATATTATTATTTCCTTAATTATCCTTTTTATTGGAGTTTTCTGCATGATTGCATTAGGAACACGAACGGATGTGATTCCTTTTGATAAGATCTTTCAAACGGTTGCTGTAGTACAAAGCGGATATTTATTCTGTATTGTATTCTTTAGTTTAAGGCAAAGCATAGTTTTCAATCAGCAGGGAACTCTTGACGCAGCTATGGTCGTGAAACAACAATCGAAAACCAATGTTCAAAATAGAAACAGTTCCGATGCTATTTCTCAAAAGCTTTTAGAATTCATGAAAACAGACCAGCCTTATCTTGATGAAGAGCTAAGCCTGCAAAAATTATCTTTATTAATGAATATTTCTACCCATCAGCTTTCTCAGGTAATTAATCAGGAGCTTAATACCAATTTTTATAAGTTCGTAAATGCTTATAGAGTAGAAGAGGTTAAGAGAAAACTGAGAGATTCCGAATTTGAAAAATATTCAATCTTAGGAATTGCTTTTGAATCTGGTTTTAATTCAAAGTCTACTTTCAATAAGATCTTTAAGGAAGAAACAGGAATTACTCCATCTGAATTTAAGAAGTCCGGATCTGTTGGAAAAGAGTCCTAACCGATCATTTAGGACGATTAGTCTTATGTTTTATGGGATTTTTGCCATCAAAAAACTATGGACACACCTCTTCATTTAAGTAACATTATTGCTCATGTCATCAGTGGAACTATTGCATTAATAATCGGATTTCTGATTCTGTTCAAAACAAAAGGCACTCTTTTACACATAAAACTCGGGTACTTATTTGTGTACTGTATGATTGTTGTGGTAACAACCGGAGCCTTCGGGGTTATTGTATTTAAAAGAAACCTGTTTCTATTATTGATTACCATTTTGGCTGCCTACAACACGTATTCCGGATTCAGGATTTTGAAAGAAAAATCAAACCGCTTTTATGTAAAAGACCTTTTGGCAATGTTGGGAGCTTTAGCCATTGCTCTGGTGTTTATATATTATCTTAAATTCATCGGCTTTTACTGGAATCCAATGGTTATTTATTCTGGTGTAGGATATTTGTTACTGGTGGTTTCATATGATGTTTTCCGTTATTGTATTCCGGCATCCCAATATGGTAATCTGTGGCGCTATGAGCATTCCAGTAAAATGATAAGTGCTATGGGAGCACTTTTATCTGCTTTTATCGGAACTATTTTGCCGGATTATAAGCCCTATAGCCAGATTCTTCCGTCTTTGTTAATGATCTTGATTATGATTTTTTTTAACGTTAAAATTTATATCCGATTGAAAAAACAAGATGTCAGATTAAGTGAATAAAAAACTTTGTAAGCAGAAAGAATCTCTTGCTTGATGTGTATTGTTGATTCTGATTTCAGGTTAATCGGTTTTTAGTACTTTTGTGCTTCAAATAAGAAATACAATGAAAATGATTCCTAAAATAGGATGCGCTTGTGAAAAACCAGATCATAATTATACTGAATACAGAAGTTCGGAAGTAGGGATAGATCATACGAACGGAAGATATGGAGAAGTAAGCATTCAGCAATGCAAGCTATGCCAGAGAATATGGGTACATTATTTTGTTGAATATGAGCATTATTCTAAATCAGGAAGATGGTACAAAGGAATCGTTTCAAAAAAAGACCGTTCACAGATCACTCCGGAAAATGCAGCAGAATATCTTGAAAGTCTTGAGTGGTATGTTTATGGAGGTTCATTTTTTGACAGTATAGTAACCATCGGGCAAGGCAGATTACAGCTAGATTGATAGCCGCGTTAAGGTATTTAATTTTTTTTGATCTCAAAATTGATAAAACTCACTTTGGTGCTTGGTAATTTATACGTAAATTTGTGAGAATTAAGATAGATAATAATAAACAAATTCATAAAATAACATGAGTCAATTCGATGTTACCGTAATAGGTTCTGGTCCTGGTGGTTATGTAGCTGCGATCCGTGCAGCGCAGTTAGGTTTCAAAACAGCAATTATTGAAAAATATTCAACTTTAGGCGGAACTTGTCTTAACGTTGGATGTATTCCGTCAAAAGCACTTCTTGACAGCTCTGAGCATTTCGAAAATGCAAAACACAATTTTGCAGGTCACGGAATCATCATCAACGAGCCTCAGGCGGATATCGCAAGAATGATTGAACGTAAAAACGAAGTGATTAAGCAGAATACAGATGGAATCAGCTACCTGATGAACAAAAATCAAATTACGGTTTTTGAAGGAGTAGGAAGCTTTGAATCTGCAACTCAGATCAAAATCACTAAAAATGACGGTTCTTCTGAAACTATTGAATCTAAATATACCATCATTGCAACTGGTTCTAAACCATCTACTTTACCTTTCATTTCCCTTGATAAAGAAAGAATAATCACTTCTACTGAAGCTTTAAACCTTAAGGAAATTCCTAAGCATTTAGTAGTAATCGGAGGTGGGGTTATCGGTCTTGAATTAGGATCTGTATACTTAAGATTAGGAGCTCAGGTAACTGTAGTTGAGTTCATGGATAAAATCATTCCTGGAATGGATGGAGCTTTAAGTAAAGAATTAACTAAGGTTCTTAAAAAACAAGGTATGAAGTTTATGCTTTCTACAGCAGTTTCTGCAGTGGAGAGAAACGGAGATACTGTAAAGATCACCGCTAAAGATAAAAAAGGAGAAGAAGTAGTAGTAGAAGGAGACTACTGTTTGGTTTCTGTAGGTAGAAAACCTTATACAGACGGTCTTGGTCTTGAAAAAGCAGGAGTAGAATTAGATGAAAGAGGAAGAGTAAAAGTAAACGACCACCTTCAGACTAATGTTGCTAACATCTACGCAATCGGAGACGTTATCAAAGGTGCGATGCTTGCTCACAAAGCTGAAGAAGAAGGAGTTTTTGTAGCTGAAACTTTGGCTGGACAAAAACCTCACATCAACTATAACTTAATTCCTGGTGTTGTTTATACTTGGCCGGAAGTTGCAGGAGTTGGTAAAACTGAAGAGCAGTTAAAAGAAGAAGGAGTGGCTTACAAAGTGGGTTCTTTCCCAATGAGAGCTTTAGGTAGAAGCCGTGCAAGTGGTGATATCGATGGTCTTGTTAAAATTATTGCAGACGAAAAAACTGACGAAGTTTTAGGAATGCATATCGTGGGAGCAAGAGCTGCTGACCTTATTGCTGAAGGAGTAATCGCAATGGAATTCCGTGCAAGTGCAGAAGATATTGCAAGAAGTTCTCACGCTCACCCAACCTATGCAGAAGCTATTAAAGAAGCTGCTTTGGATGCTACAGCAAAAAGACCTATCCACATGTAATATTTGATTAAAAATATAATCATTTAAATAGTAAAAGAGGAGCAATAGCTCCTCTTTTTTGTATTGTATAATAACAAATGTTTGGTCATTGCGAACCGAGGGTGAAGCAATCTCAATTTTGCAAATATCTTGGAAATCACAGTGCTGCAATTTTTTGAAACAAATGCTGCTGTAAGGCGATTTTATCTTCGATAAAATTGAATGTTGGATATATTTTTCACGCAGATTTTACAGACGACACAGATTTTTGATCCTATGAATTTATCTACAAGATGATTTATCTCCTATAATTTTTTCCATAGTTAAATGAATTCATAACTGCTTTTGTCATTCAGAGCGAAACGAAGTATAGCATGGAATCTAAATTTCTCTTGCAGATTCCACAGATATTGAACCCTGCAATGTATCAATTATAAAAAAAATCTGCGAAATCAGCCAGATCTGCGAGAGAACAAATAAGCGGATACCATTAAGTACCCGGAAGATTTACATCACCTTCATCTTATCATAAAATTTCGAATGATTGGGAGCAATATTAAACTGAACCCCAACAGTGATGCCTTTAAAATATTTTTCCTTGTGAATTGGAAAAGCATAACCGGTATTGAGGAATAGCAGATTAAATAATGAAATTCCAATTCTGGGTTCTATAGCATATGGATTGATGGAAGCTCCATATAATAAACCATTATTGATATAATTAATATTGGCCTCCGGAATAAATTTATTGGTTTCATTAATGCGTGTATACAGGATAGAAGGTCCTATAATTACAGATTTATAGTTAGATTCTCCGAATCTGAATTCCAGCCCGGCCTGTAAAACATTCCTCCCTGTATAACGGTAGGCCAGATTCACTGCTGTTTTATCCAATATTTGAGCATTGGCCATCATGATGGATAGAAGAAATGTTACAGCGAAATATTTTCTCATGTTTTTTAGTTTTTTCTATTCAAATGTATAGCTTTTAAAAGCTTTTGTAAAGATAAAAATGATTCTTAAAAGTATTCACTAGGTTATAATCTTCAAATTTCCGTACCTTTGTCAGCTAATTTTATCATCAATGCAACTCGGAAAAACTCAGAATTTACAAATTTCAGAAAAACTCAATTCAGGATGGATCTTAATAGACGAAGAATCCGGAGAAAAAGCTTTTCTTCCTAAAATTTTCATTCGTGAAGAACAGGAAGTGGGAGAATATGTTGAGGTTTTTGTATATCAGGATGATGATAAACTGAAAGCTACTACTGAAATCCCGTTGGCAGAAGTAGGTGAATTTGCAGTAATGAGCTGTGTACAGAGCCTTCCAAGCGGTGCTTTTATGGATTGGGGAATTATTAAAGATTTATTTGTTCCATACAAACAACAGAAAACCAAGATTATTGAAGGTAAGAGATATCTTGTTTATCTTTATGTAGATGAGGATATGGAACTGATTACCGGAACCACCAAGTTCAAGAGAAATCCTCAATATCAGGATCTTCCCTTCAAAAAAGGAGATAAGGTAGATCTTATTATGATGAATGAAAGTGAACTGGGATGGAATGTGGTCATCAATAAAAAATATATTGGTTTGATATATGCTTCTGATGTTTTCAAGAAGCTGTATCCGTTGTCTGAAGAGAAAGGATACATTAAAGCGATTCGTGAAGACGGAAAAATAGATGTTTCCCTACAGCCGGAAGGATTTGAAAACATTGATGAGTTCAAACAAAAGATTTTAGACAAGCTGGAAGAGAATTACGGACTTCTGTATGTCTCCGATAAATCTACTCCTGAAGAAATCAAAGATGAGCTTCAGATGAGTAAAAAGAATTTTAAGAAAGCCATCGGAGGACTCTATAAAGATAAGATCATCGATATTTCAGATGACAAAATAAAATTATTATAAAATAAAAAAAGAGCAGAATTTTCTGCTCTTTTTTTTATTGCTCTATTTCTGAATCCTTTTATAACAAGATTTTCAGAGTATATTTCCTAATATTATTCAATCTTGAAATTCCAAACTTTATTGCTAAAATATGATGTAAATCATAACAATTATGTTTAATTTTTTTGTTTAACAATTTTGTCAAAAACAAAATTCCTTTTAAATTTGCACAAATTTGTTTAACAAAAATGTCAAATCAAGCAAAAAAAGACCAAACACAGGAATTGATCAAGGAGACAGCGAAGAAATTATTCTTTGTGAAAGGAAAATTTGATGCTACTACGCAGGAGATCGCCGATGAAGCAGGAGTGAATAGAACCCTTATTAATTATTATTTCCGGTCAAGAGACAAACTGATTCAGATCATCTTTGATGAAGCACAGAAAGTAGAGCAGGAAAAATCAAAGATCATTCAGAATTCGGATCTTCCCTTCAAGGAGAAGATCAGCAAGTTTATAGAAAGCAGTCTTTCTACGAGCCTTCAATATCCGTATCTGGAAACTTATATTGTTTCACAGATCAATAAAGGAACTTGTCATCACAGAGAAATTGAAGAAGATATTTTAGATAAGTTATATGAAGATATTAAAAAGGAAATGGAATTGGGAAATATTGAAAAAATGGCTCCCGTACAGTTTATTCTGAATATGGTTTCTTTATTGGTATTTCCGAGTGCCATAAGACCATTATTTATGGAGAATCTTCTGATTAATGACGAGGAATATGATAAGATCATTTCGGAGAGAAAAGAGATTATCATCAATATGTTATTTAAAAATTAAAAAATCTAAAGTATTTCTTAAAACGATTCGTCAGTTAGAAATAAAAGCAAGAATAAGAATTAAAAAAATAAACGAAGTATAAAATTATGAAAAGAAAACGTATAACTGCTAAAAAGCTAAAGATTGGGATAGCTGCAGCATTTATGATTTTCGGTTTTTCATCGGTGTCTGCCCAGCAGCAGGTTTCTCTGCAGGAAGCAATAAAACAGGCACTCCAGAATAAGGCAGAGGCTAAAAAAGCTGCCTTACAGGTTAAAAAAGCCGAATATAAAATTGATGAGGCTAAAGCCGGAGCCCTTCCACAGATCAGTGTTGCCGGAGGAGTTTCTTATAACCCAATTATTCAGGAAACTGTAGTAGAGATCATGGGCCAGCGAAACATTTTCAAAATGGGGCAGCCGTGGAATTCCAGCATTTCCGCTTCATTGAATCAGGCTTTGTTTGATCAGAGAGTGTTCATTGGCTTGAAGGCTGCAAAGTCTACCAGAGAATTTTATGTACTGAACTCTCAGTTAACCAATGAACAGATCATTGTGAATGTTGCCACAGCATATTACAATGTATTTGTACAGGAAGAGAACCTGAAAACATTGGAAACAAGCTATGCCAATACTGAAAAAGTAAGAAATATTATTAAAAGTCTGGTAGATAATGGCTTGGCAAAACCAATTGATCTTGACAGAACCAATGTTCAGCTTACAAATATCGCTTCCAATAAGCAAAAGCTTATCAATGGAGTAGAGCTTTCCAAAAATGCTCTGAAGTTTTATATGGGGATTCCTATAGATTCTCAGATTGAGCTGGAAGAAAAAACCATAGAACCAAGACCGGAGCTTATTGCAGGGCAAATTAACCTAGATAACAGATCCGAAGTAAAAGTTCTTAAAAAGCAAATGGAGCTTTTACAATTCAATAAAAAAGCTACTGAAGCATTCCTTTACCCTACAGTAAGCCTTCAGGCTAATTACGGATGGTACGGAATGGGAACAAAATTCCCTTGGTTCAATGGATTAAATAATGGCGTAAACTGGAGTGATGCAGCATCAGTAGGATTAAACGTAAATATTCCGATTTTTACGGGTGGAGCTACCAAATCTAAGATCCAGCAGGCAGAAATTGATATCCAGGACCTTAATCAGGATATTGAAAACACTCAGCTAAGCCTGAATTTAGATTATAAAAATGCAACTACCAATATGGAAAATGCTTTAATCAATATTCAGAGTATGAAGGATAATGTGGCACTGGCAGAAAAAGTACAGGCAAATACACAATCCAACTATCAATACGGTTTAGCAACACTTACAGATCTATTGGATACAGATAATTCATTAACAGAAGCCAAGCAAAACTATGCCAATGCCTTGCTAGATTACAAGCAGGCTGAAATTCAGTTGATGAAAGCAAAAGGAGAATTAAACACATTACAAAACCCATAATAAGCAATGAAAAAAACTTTAATATATATCATCGTAGCAGCTGTACTGGTTGGGTTGGCAGCTTACAAGATTGCAGGTAACAAAGAGAAACAGACTCAGGAAGTAAGGGAGGTTGCCAAGCAGGTAGATAAAATCAATGTAAACATCGTAACTGTTGCAAGAGAGAATATCGATACAGATTACTCAGCCAACGGTACTTTCATTCCTAAACAGGAAATGAACCAGTCTTCTGAAATTTCAGGACGTATTGTGAGCGTTTTGGTGAAAGAAGGTTCAAGAGTAGGAGCGGGGCAGGTTTTAGCAACCATTAAAAGAGATGCTATCGAAGTTGACGTTACTCAGGCTCAAAATAACTTACAGAATGCTATTATTGATAACCAACGTTACGAAAACGCATACAAAACAGGTGGGGTTACCAAACAACAGCTTGACAACTCAAGACTACAGCTGAAAAATATGCAGGCTGCTGTGAGAGCACAAGGTGTTAAAGTAAATGATACAAGCATTCGTGCAGGAATCAGCGGTACCATCAACAAAAAAATGGTTGAGCCGGGAACAGTAGTTTCTCCTGGAACAGCAATGTTTGAGATCGTTAACATCAACAGCTTAAAACTTTCTGTTTTAGTGGATGAAAGCCAGATCGGAAAAATCCAGTTAGGTCAGGAAGTTCCCATTAAAGTAAATGTTTTACCGGAAGATTCTTTCGTAGGTAGAATTACATTTATCGCTCCTAAAAGTGATGCTTCTTTGAATTTCCCGGTTGAAATTGAAGTTCAGAACAGAGGAAACTTAAAAGCAGGGATGTATGCAACGGCTACCTTTAAAACAAACCATGGGGCAGAAACTCAGAATATGCTGACAGTTCCTGCAGAAGCGTTTGTAAACGGAGTAAGTTCAGGACAGCTATTTGTTGTTCAGAATGGTGTTGCTAAATTGATTAAAGTAACTGTTGGAAAAGTTTACGGAGACAAAGTACAGGTACTAAGCGGACTGAATGGTGGTGAGCAAGTGGTAACCAGCGGACAGATCAACCTGGACAACGGATCTAAAGTGAACATTATAAAGTAAACGATATATGAAGTTAGCAGAAATATCGATTAAAAGACCCTCGTTGGTAATTGTATTATTTACAATTCTGACGCTGGGAGGTATCCTGAGCTATACGCTCATGGGATACGAATTGATTCCGAAGTTTGAAACCAACATGGTAACCATTTCCACGGTGTATCCGGGAGCTTCCCCTGCAGAGGTGGAAACCTCCGTTACCCGAAAGATTGAGGATGCCGTAGGATCTTTGGAAAACGTAAAAAAAGTAGAATCTTCTTCATATGAAAGTTTATCCGTGATCATGGTTCAGCTGAACAATGGTGCCGATGTAGATTTTGCATTGAATGATGCTCAGAGAAAGGTAAACGCTATCCTGGGAGACCTTCCGGATGACGTAAAAGCCCCTTCACTGAATAAATTCTCACTAGATGACTTACCAATTATCACGATGAGTATTTCATCTGATAAATTAAACAGTAAAGATCTTTACGACTTACTGGATAAAAAGATTGAACCTATTTTCTCCCGTGTAAACGGAGTTGCTCAGGTTGACCTTGTGGGTGGACAGGAGAGAGAGATCCAGGTGAATCTTGATGAGAAGAAATTGCAGGGATACGGACTTTCTATTGGAGATGTTCAGCAGGCAATCCTTTCTTCAAACTTAGATTTCCCTACAGGTAGCTTAAAAACAAGAACTACTAAATCTACGATCAGATTATCAGGAAAATATAAGTCTATTGAGGAAATGAACAACCTTGTCGTTTCCAACAAGAATGGAGCACAGGTTCGTTTATCTGATATCGCAACCGTTTTCGACTCTCAGAAAGATGTTGAAAAAGTAGCGAGATTCAACCAGTTCCCGACAATCTTAATGCAGGTGAAAAAGCAGTCTGATGCGAACGCGGTAGCTGTGTCTGAAAGTGTTCAGAAAACCATTCAAACTGTAGAAGAAGCATACAAAGTTCAGGGAGTAAAAGTAAAAATCGTAAACGATACTACAGAATTTACCCTTGAATCAGCTAACCACGTAATTTTCGACTTATTCTTAGCGATCATCCTTGTGGCCATTGTGATGCTATTGTTCCTTCACAGTATCAGAAATGCATTCATCGTAATGGTATCTATCCCGGCTTCATTGGTGGCAGCGTTCATCGGAATGAACCTGATGGGATATACTTTGAACTTGATGAGTTTACTAGGTCTATCGCTTGTGGTAGGTATCCTGGTGGATGACGCGATCGTGGTACTGGAGAACATCTACCGTCACATGGAGATGGGTAAAAGCAAGATCAGAGCGGCATATGACGGAGCATCAGAAATTGGATTTACTGTTGCAGCGATTACATTGGTAATTGTAGTGGTATTCTTACCGATTGCAATGAGTTCAGGGCTTGTAGCGAACATCCTGGCACAGTTCTGCGTCACGGTGGTTATTGCAACTTTACTTTCGTTATTGGCTTCATTTACCATCATTCCTTGGTTATCATCAAGATTCGGGAAACTGGAGCACTTAACAGGTAAAAACTGGTTTGAGAAATTCATCCTTTGGTTTGAAGGGTTAATCGACAAATTCACACACTGGATCACAGATATCCTTGAATGGTGTCTGAAAACAACGTTAAGAAGAATTTCTACGGTTGTGATTACATTCATTATTCTGATCAGTTCATTCTCGTTAGTTATCTTCGGATTTATCGGAGGAGAATTCTTCCCGCCGATTGACCGTGGTCAGTTCTTAGTACAGATGGAGCTTTCAAAAGATGCTACCGTTGAAAAAACCAACCAATTAACCTTAGAGGTTGAGAAGTTCTTAAGAAACGATAAAGACGTTGTAGACTTAATTACAACGGTTGGACAGCAGTCTACAGGTTTTGGAGGTGCTCAGGCAACAACTTACCAATCTGAGGTCCAGGTTAACCTAACAGACAAATCTGAGCGTTCTGAAAGTACCAACATCAAGGCTGCAAAAGTAAAAAGAGCCTTAGAAGAGAAATTTACAGGAGTTGAGTTTAAAACCGCTCCAATCGGTATCATGGGGGCGGAAAATGCTCCAATTGAAATGGTAGTAACAGCTCCGGATAATGCAACGGCTGTAAAAGAAGCAACCAGAATCCTTGAGTTATTGAAAAAAGTTCCTGGAGCAGTAGATGCAGAATTATCAACTGACTCTGGTAACCCGGAAGTTCAGGTGAATATCGACAGAGATAAAATGGCTTCTCTGGGCTTAAATCTTTCAAGTGTAGGACAGACAATGCAGACTGCATTTAACGGGAATACAGATGGAAAATTCAGAGCAGGAGAGTACGAATATGACATTAACATCCGTTTCGGAGATTTGAACAGACAATCTATTGACGATGTTAAAAACCTTATGTTTACAAACCCTCAGGGGCAGCAGGTTCGTTTAAGCCAGTTTGCTGAAGTAAAAATGGGTTCAGGGCCAAGTTTGCTTGAACGTAGAGATAAATCTCCTTCGGTAAAAGTAAGAGCTAAAGCAGTAGGTAGACCGGTTGGGGACGTAGCAAACGAATGGGCTGCTAAGTTCATGAATGAGAAAAAACCTATCGGTGTAGATTATATCTGGAGTGGGGATATGGAGAACCAGCAGGAAGGTTTCGGTACTTTAGGAATCGCGTTATTAGCGGCTATCGTATTGGTATATCTTGTAATGGTATCATTGTATGACAGTTTCGTATATCCTTTCGTGGTATTGTTCTCTATTCCGTTGGCGATGATCGGGGTAATGGTAATCCTTGCCTTAACCGCTAACTCACTGAACATCTTTACGATGCTGGGGATGATTATGTTGATCGGATTGGTAGCGAAGAACGCGATTATGATCGTTGACTTTACTAATGCAAGAAAAGCAGCGGGAGCAACCACTCATGATGCGTTAATTCAGGCTAACCACGCCCGTCTTCGTCCGATCCTGATGACAACCATTGCGATGATCTTCGGTATGTTACCGATCGCATTGGCAACAGGGGCCGGAGCTGAGATGAACAAAGGTCTTGCATGGGTAGTAATCGGTGGTCTTACATCGTCTCTATTCCTTACCTTGATTATTGTACCGGTAGTATACTCTCTATTTGACTCTATCCTGAGAAGAATGGGTAAAGACAATAAAGTAGACTACGAAGCTGAAATGAAGGCAGATTATGTACACAGAGAATTAAATGAAGATGGTTTTACACCTAAGCATTTAGACAAATAAAAATATCATATACCTTTAATTAATCGAAAGCGCCTCAGATTTTCTGAGGCGCTTTTTTGTTTGGCCACTAATGCACGAATAATTTATACTTTGGAAAAAATACTTGTTGTTAAATGATTTACTATTTTTGATAATACACTCATCCTTGTCATTCCAACGAAGGAGGAAAAAATTTAACACCTAAGATTTTTTAGAACCAAACTTTATGCATAATAGTTAAGTACCCCTAAGTTTAATGAAAATCTTTGATTTTCATCTTAAGTGAACTTTTCTGCAGAATTATTTTAAACTTACTGTGAACTAAAGTGTTTTAAAAGAAAGTTTTTGTGGTTATGTAAAGTTTAAACAACTTTAATAATAAAAAAGACTTCCGGAATGCACCGGAAGCCTTTCATAGCTGTACTATGTATTGAAAATGAGTAATGGGTAGTACAACCGTATTTAATCTGAACATTTTTTAATACCTATTCTTTAATGATTTTAGAC
>NZ_MAYF01000358.1 GCF_001684955.1 Chryseobacterium contaminans
GTTGTCGGTAAACACTCTAAAAATACACCGCGGGATGGAGCAGTAGGTAGCTCGTCGGGCTCATAACCCGAAGGTCATCGGTTCGAGTCCGGTTCCCGCTACTCAACGAGAGAAGTAATTTTATATTGCTTCTCTTTTTTATTTCCTGTTGCTGCCAATAAACCTGAAATTTGTAGAAATTTTACCTAATTAGAGTTTATTTCTGTATTTTCTCATCATTCATTAATCTAAAAATGTGTTGATTTTTTTTATTCTTTCTGTTAACAACTTGGTTTTATCATTTCCGTTCTCATCCACTATTTTTAAATTTCCGTTGTACATCGAAGGATTTTCAGAATAATTTTTTCTTGCCTCAAGAAATTGTTTTTTGGATTTGGCTTTTATATCCCCTCTATAATGTAGCGGTTCTATAATTTCTTCAGACTTCTTAATATCTGTAGCGTAAATTTCTATAGTTTTTGATGCATTGTAAACTTCCAGCACTAAACCTGAGAGTCCTTTAAATCGAAAAGGCCCCTCTGTTATAGGGATATCAGGAGTAAACCATGCAAAAAAAGTATCTCCGGTATCTGTAATAGTTTTTGCCAATCTTGTTTTAAATCCTTTTATGGTTTTCATATCATTTAATATTTCCCATTTTAAGGTTGGTTCTTCAAAGGTGAAAATATACTTTCCAACAGGTAAAGAGGCTGTAAGTGTTTCATTCTCTTTATAGATACTTGCTACTGATTTTGGATATTTTAAGATCGCACCGAATGAAGTACTGATTGTTTGGCTGGAAGTTCCATTATAAAAAGCTTTTGCTTCCCGGCTAAAATAAACTGATTGCTTATTATTACAAAGCAGTGTTGATGTATAAATATCTACTTTATCTTTATTGAGACTGTCGGAAATAATTTTTGTTTCATAATTTATCTCCATAACAGCTTTGTTGTTTTGTGAATATGTCCAAAAAAAGTTTGAGAGAGATAGTAGGTATATGAATTTCGTCATTTCTTAACTTTGAAAAATAGGTTGGAAGGCGTAAATTTTTTTGAATAGCTGTTGTTGTAAGACACAAGGATGATCTCTGATAAAATTGTATACCACTAACATATATTTTTAATCGCCACGAATGCACGAATTATTTTGTTATGCATAGAATTTAATGCTTATTTATTCGTGTATTCGTGGCAAAAAATATAGTGTCTGTTTTTCCAGTCCCAAGAATACTGATGGTATCTTTGAAAATCCGGAAGACATTAATTGTTCTTTTTCGTAGCCACTACAGAATAAACCATGGGAATTTTATCTTCCAAATGGGCTATTCTATATTTTTTAGGCTCAAATTCAACGGTTCCGTTGAAACAGTTGTAAGGAGAGTAATCAAACTCATCAAGGCTGTTAATTTCAAGTCCGCTTTTGATAAGACTGTTCATTACTTCACTTAGCCCGTGGTTCCATGTTACGGTGGATTCAGTAATATCCGCATTTCTGTCCGCATAAGTACCGCTTACCGTTTCTACAATAGCCCCTGAATTAAAGTATCTGTATCCTACGGTTTCGAAATTGTCATCAAACATCCAGACTACAGGATGAAACTCAACAAATACAAATCTTCCGTTGGGTTTTAGAAAATGAGAGACAACTTTTGCCCATTTATCAAGATCCGGTAACCAGCCAATAGTTCCATAACTGGTAAAAACAATATCAAACTGTTTGTTGAGATGATTGGGAAGATCGTAAATATCACTGCAGATAAATTGTGCACTTGAATGGGTATCATGTGCCAGTTGCAGAGCACTCTCAATGGCTTTGTCAGATAAGTCAATACCGGTAACTTCCGCTCCAAGCCTGCTTAAAGAAATGGTATCCTGTCCGAAATGACATTGTAAATGTAAAATTGATTTTCCTTTTAAATCTCCTAATAAATTCAGTTCAATATCATTTAAAGAGGTTTTTCCTTTCAGAAATCCGTCAACGTCATAAAATTCAGAATTGATATGGGCCTCGGTTCTCTTATTCCATGATTTTTTGTTTATCTCTATATAGTTATTCTCTGGATTCATTTTGTCAATTAGTTTTTAAATCAATATGAAGGTTACTAATTTACATAAAATTCCTTTTACTTTAAGATGGGGGGATGCTGGGATTTCCATTGCTGATACTTTTCTCTCATACAATGACCACAGGGACGGTATCCTTTTTGTAAAGCTTCAGGTTCCCCGGTAAAAAAAATCCTGTTTTCCTTTTTCATTCTTTTTCCTGATGTACAGGTAAGTAATCCATATATTTTTAGATTTTTATTGCCACCCAGAAGGATTTCCTGTTTTCGTATTTTACTTTTTAGTTCAGAATCTGAGAGCTGTGAATGTAGGATCATATTTTGGTAAGGAAGCTGGAGGCTGGAAGAGGGAAGCTCTTCAAGCCTGAAATTGAAAGTTGTTTTGTAATCCGTTGAATTAATTTTTGGTTATGGATTCCTGTCTGTCATTACATTCCATTCTTCCATTTCCTTCTTCCGGCTTTTTAATGTTCTGCATCATGGAAAATAATTCCTAAGGCAAAGCGCTTTCCTGTCTTTACTTCACTAACTCCATGTTTCATATTCACTCTATAATATCTTTTTGCCCCTTTTTCAGGTTTGAAATTGGTGGTAAATATGAGAATGTCACCTTTTTTAGGTTTTAAAACAATAGCTTTGGATTGTGCTCTTGGAACTTGTTGGGTAAGAACAAATTCACCTCCTGTGAAATCCTGTCCAGGTTCGCTCAGCATCAAGACGATTTGGATGGGAAAATAAAGCTCTCCATATAAATCCTGATGTAAAGTATTGAAACCACCTTCCTCATATTTTAGAATCAAAGCTGTGGCTTTAAGTTGATTTTTAGAGTGGCATTGCTGTAAAAAAATGTCATGTTCTAATGGGAAAGATCCCTCTATATTCAATGCCTTAAACCATGTATTGGCAATGGGAGCCAGGTACGGATAAATATGGGTACGCAGGGTCTGAAGTAATTCCGGCAGTGGATAATTAAAATATTTATATTCACCCAGGCCGAAACGATGCCGTGCCATAATAACTGTTTTACGATAGAGTTCAGATTGATTGTAACCGGAGGTCAACTGATTACATTCATCATCTGATAGGAAATTGGAAAGAATAGCATATCCATTTTTATGCATAGAGTCTGTAATGGACTGCCAGTCTGTATTTTTAATTCTTTCGGCTAGATCTGTCATTGTTTTATTTTTATTGAACAAAGGTCTGAAGTTGTGGGAAAATATAAAATCCAAAACGTGTGATATTTAGGTTTTGTAGAAGATCTTTAAAACTGATTTTGGCTTTTCTGGACTATCTTGATAACTTAAATCTGGATGATAAATGCAGTCCTGTTTAAAGATACTTTTGCCGTGTTAATCAAAATCAATATAACAATGAACTACACAATTAAAAAAGCAAGTCTTGAGGATCTTAATGAAACAGCAGAATTATTTAATCTTTACCGTATTTTTTACAGACAGGAATCTGATGTAGAAAAGGGAAAAGCATTCCTTAAAGAAAGGTTCCTGAACAGTGAATCTGATATTTTCCTTGCTTATGTTGACGGAAAAGCGGCAGGATTTGTACAGCTTTACAAACTGTTCCATTATACCAAATTGCAAAAGCAATGGTTGCTCAGCGATTTATTTGTACATCCTGATTATAGAGGAAAAGGACTTTCTGTAGGGCTGATTGACCGCAGTAAGCAATGGTGTGAAGAAACAGGAGCTTGTGGATTAATGCTTGAAACTGAGAAAACAAATGAAATTGGCAATACACTGTATCCCAGGTGCGGATTTGAATATGACGGATTGCATAATTACTACCATTGGTGGAAATAGATAAAAATAAAAGCAGGCTGATCTTATAATTTCCTCTGACATTAGTTATTTATACGTAATAATAAGTAGTATTACTTCTACAATTGCTGATACTTAATTCTACAGCGATTCTTTTAGGGGGAGATTACATAATCCTATTTTTGTACAGTTCTTATAGATCAAGGGTAGGACAGTTGGTCTTATAGAGCGATGCAGATTATCTCCGCCTTATATCTACTTTTTCCCAGGTTTTATGATTAGTACCACAAAACTGCTTTGGGCGGGGATTTTTTGCTGCAAAAAAAAAAGAGAACTGCAAAACAGTTCTCTTTTTTATATTGTTAAAGTATAAGTTTTCTTATTGTGCCAATTGAGCATAAGGTGTTAACTTATTGTCGTCACTCATAGTTGCCCCAAGGAATTCTCTTTTTTGGTCTGCTTTCATTCTTCCTGCAGCATCATTCGCATTGAAATAAGCCTCTGTAAGTTTCATTGCAATATCAGCTGGTTTGAAATCGAACTTCGTATCACCTTCCACTCCCAAATATCCATTCTTTCTGGTAAGGTTAGAAATATAGTTGTTATAATTGATGAATGTATTTCTAAGATATTGAGTATGGTATTCCATACATTTCTTAGCTTTCTTGGAAGAATTGTTCAGGATACAGTTTTTCATATTGTTTCTGTATAAAAACCATTCAGATTCTAAGATGCCATATTCTTTTCCTAGTGCAGTTTTTCCGTTGATAACGATATTATTGTCGCCTTCTTTTGTAGAAATGGCCTGAAGATGTTGAATGACTAATGGAACTGTAGCTTCAATTTTAGATTTAGTATCCTTTAAGATGCTAAGATCAGCAGCTGGAGACTTTTTCTTTTGTGCTGTAGTAACGTTAAAAATAAGCAGCAGTAGTACAATCAATAAATTATATCTTTTCATGAGAAATTTTTAAGGCACTAAAATAAATATAATTTCCGGGTTTTAACAAATTCATTTTAATTTTCTTTAATAAAATTTAACAAATCTACAATGTAAAGTCTTCATTATTGTATAAATGATGTTTTTTGGAGGCTTGTAATGATGATTATTTTATAAAATTTCTTAATCACAAATAAAATTACGGTCTATATCTGATGTTTATATTTAAATTTTCAAATTATTGATATTCCTGTTTTATTAAATAAATACTACCTTTAATTGAAAAATATAATATTGATTTACAGGTGTTTATGTGTTTTGTTGGTTCTATCACTAAAAAAATAGTTGTTAGATTCAATTTTATTTCTACATTTGTATAACTAATTTCTTAGTGATATAGCAAAAACAATTTGTATATCATTTTAATGATAAATGAAAGGACATGAAAAACCAGACTTTAACAAAGGCAGAAGAACAGGTAATGCAGTATGTATGGAAATTGGAAAAAGGATTTCTTAAAGATATTCTTGATCTCTTTCCGGAACCAAAGCCACATACCAATACCGTTTCCACTATTTTGAAAGTATTAAAGGATAAGGAATTCGTAGATTATAACGTATACGGAAGACAACATGAGTATTTTCCGTTGGTTACCAAAGAACAGTACTCAGGAAAGACGATGAAGAGCCTTGTGAAAAATTATTTCAAAGGATCCTATAAAAGTGCTGTTTCATTTCTGGTAGAAAAAAATGAAATGACGGTAGAAGACCTTGAAATGCTGCTGGACGAACTTAAAAACAAAGACTAATAACCATGGAGACCCTACTTCTATACTTTGGAAAAGTAATTTTATGTTCAGGTGTAATGTTTCTGTATTATCAGTTGTCTTTAAAAGACAAGACATTCCATCATTATAACAGATTCTATCTTCTGTTGGCAATTGTAATATCACTGTTGCTGCCGCTTATTAAAGTGGATGATTTTACGATAGAGGTTAATAGTGATGTGTATTTGCTGCTTGATAAAATTCAGAATTTTAACACCCCAAAAAACGTAAACAATGGTAACCTTTATTTTAACCTTATTTTTTCAGCTCTGGGACTGGTTTCTCTCTACTTTTTAGGGAAGCTTATCTACGGGATCTTCAAGATTCAGCAGTTTAAGGCACAGTTTCAGAAAGAAAGTTTTGACGGGATCAATTTTTACCGTACAGACTTAACCGAAGCTCCGTTTTCATATTTTAAAAACCTTTTCTGGAAGAATACCATAACCTTGGATTCAGCGGTTGGAAAACAGATTTTAAAACATGAGATGGTACATATTGAACAGAAACATTCATTTGATAAGATTTTTATTGAAGTGGTTACAGCCGTTTTCTGGTTCAATCCGTTCTTTCATATCATTAAAAGAGAAATTAGTTTAATCCATGAATATCTGGCTGATAAAAAAGCCGTAAAGAATTCGGACACCAAAGCATTTGCGCAGATGCTTTTAGCAAGCCACTTTTCCGGAACCCAGTTGCCTGCAGCCAGTCCGTTTCTAAGTTCAAACCTTAAAAAAAGACTTAAAATGTTACAAAAACCAAAAACCAAATTCGGGTATGCGCGTAGAATTCTTGCGTTGCCGGTTTTATTTACCGTAGCTTTTGCTTACCTGGTAAACGCTAAGAACAGAGAAATTGAAGAAACTAACCTTTCTGTTAAAAAAGCACTTACAGAAATTAAAAATGATACTGTAAAAGAAAAAATACAGCAGAAAGAAAAAACTGGACTGCCTGATCCTGAAGATTCCAATAAGCAATTGGCCGAACTTCAGAAAAAGATGAAGGAAAAACAGCAAGAGCTAAGCAAACTGGATCCTGACAGTAAGGCCTTTGAAAAGAAAATGGAAGAAATTGATGATTTGGCTTCAACCATGGCGGAGATTACAGCCGAATCCAGCAAACAGGTAGATGAATATTTTAATTCTCCTGAATGGAAAAAGCAAATGGAGGATCTTGAAAACATGGACCCTCTTGATAAAAAAGAACTCCGAAAAATTGAGAGACAAGCTGCCAAAGCTGCTAAGGAGGCCCAAAAAATAGGGAAGAAAGCGGCTAAATTGGGTGCCGATGCTGCAGAAATCGGAAGAATAGCAGCTGAAAAGGCCAGGATAGAAGTCGAAAAATCAAAAATTGATATAGAAGCAGCAAAAAAAGCAGCTGAGCAGGCTAAAGTAATTGCAGAACAGGCCAGACAGGATGCGGAAATAGCAACAAAAAACATGAGCTTCACAACAATAAATAGTTCTCCTAAAGTAATGGTATTACAGGCAGATTTTATTAAGAAAGATGGAAATGGAAACATCACCATGCAGGGTGTGAAGAAGTATAATATGAAAGGTTGGGATAATATAAAATATTTCATTGATGGAGTTGAAGCTTCTAAAGAACAGGTGCAGGCATTAAAACCTGAAAATATTGCCAGTATGAATGTCATTAAAGAAAATGCGATACGCGGAACGCAGAATGAAATAAGAATTCAGACCAAGAAATAAAGTTTAACCAGGTTTTGCCAATATTGTATTGACAAAGCCTTTTTTATCATCCATTATGAAAAATAAAGTTTTATTTTTTATGTTCCTGGGAATGCTGGTTAATGCACAGACAAACAGGTTTTTCTATGAATATAAATTTATTCCGGATTCTAATAACAAAGAAGATGTAAAGAAGGAAATGATGCTGCTGGATATTGATAAAAACGGATCCAATTATTACAGCCATGATAAATTTGTTGCAGATTCTACTGCCCGTGCTAATATTGAGAAACAACTGAAATCCGGAGGTGGAAGCATCAGTATGAACAGAACTGAAAAACCGGGAATGGTTGCTTATAGAGTGACCAAACAGTATCCTGATTTTAAAACTTATCTTTTCAGAAGTATTTCTATGGATAAATATAAAATTAAGGAAGATAAAAAACCGGAATGGAAAATTTTACCAGATAAACAAAAAATAGGAGAATACAACGTTCAGAAAGCAACTACAAGCTTTGGCGGAAGAGATTGGACGGCTTGGTTTACAGCAGATATTCCTATTCAGGATGGACCTTATATCTTTTATGGACTTCCAGGTCTTATCGTAAAAATAGAAGATGCCACGGGTTCACATAGTATGCAGCTGATCGGTAATAAAAGCTTGAAAACTCAGGAAAAGGAAGAAGAGCTTCAGCTTCCCGGAAATATAAAAATAATGGGATTGGACGGAAAGGATATTGAAGTGACTAAAGATCAGTTTAAAAAAGCATGGAAAGCCTATATAAATGATCCTACAAAAAATGTGAGAGAACTGATGATGAGAAATGGCAGTGAATCTGGAGGAAAAGTAGCTTTTAAAGTGAAAACAGCAGACGGCAAAGAATTCTCAGACCCTAATCAGGTCCTCAAAGAAATGGAAAAGCGAACCAAAGATATGCTTCAAAAAGACAACAATCCGATAGAACCGGATCTGGTGAACTAAAATTATTATTTTCTACTGAACAGGATAACTCGAAAGGTTGTTCTGTTTTTTTTGTTAGGTAATAGGGGTGGTGAATGATGGCTTTATTATAGGAAATATGTCTATTTTTAACGATCTTAAACCTCAAACTTTAAACTAGAAACCATTTATGTTATGACGGAAAAAGAAAAATGTAAGGCCGGACTTTTATATGATGCGAATTATGATCCTGAACTGATTCAGGAACGTACAGCATGCAAAGACCTGTGCTTAGAATATAACGGATTGAAGAATTCTGATACAGAAGGGAGAAGTAAGTTGCTTAAACGTATTTTAGGAAGTACAAAGGAAAACCTATGTATTGAACCCTCTTTCTGGTGTGACTATGGCTATAATATTGAAGTGGGAGAGAATTTTTATGCCAATCATAACCTTGTGATACTGGATTGTGCGGTGGTAAGATTCGGAGATAATGTTTTCATCGGACCCAATTGTAGTTTTTATACCGCTGGGCATCCTCTTGATGTCAAACAGAGAAATGCAGGGTTGGAATATGCCCATCCGATTACAGTGGGCGACAATGTTTGGTTGGGTGGGAATGTAGTGGTTTTACCGGGAGTTACTATTGGAAATAATGCGGTGATAGGAGCGGGAAGTGTAGTAACTAAAGATATTCCGGAAAATGTTGTAGCGGTGGGAAACCCCTGTAAAGTGGTGAAAAATATTGAAGGAAATGAATAAAACAAAATCCCGGAACGAAGTTCCGGGATTTTTATATCTGAAAAAAACAGTCAGAGATTAAGATAATTTCTGAGAATCAGCAATAAACTGAGCCAATCCGCTGTCTGTTAATGGGTGCTTTAATAAGCTCAAGATCGGAGGCAGTGGAGATGTAATCACATCAGCTCCGATTTTAGCACAGTCGATGATGTGCATTGAGTGACGGATGGAAGCCGCTAAGATTTCAGTTTCGAACATATAGTTATCGAAAATTAATCTGATCTCCTGGATCAGGTTTAATCCGTCTGTAGAAATATCATCTAATCTTCCAAGGAATGGAGAAACATAAGTTGCTCCTGCTTTAGCTGCCAAAAGAGCCTGCCCTGGAGAGAAGATCAATGTACAGTTGGTTTTGATTCCCTTATCAGAAAAATATTTTAAAGCTTTGATACCATCCTTAATCATTGGGATTTTTACCACGATATTTGGGTGGATTGCAGCCAATTCGTCTCCTTCTTTAATCATTTCTTCATACGTTGTAGAAAGTACTTCCGCAGAAATATCTCCGTCTACAAGCTCGCAGATCGTTTTATAATGGTTTTTGATCGCTTCAGCTCCCTGAATACCTTCTTTAGCCATTAATGAAGGGTTGGTAGTTACACCATCTAAGATTCCAAGATCTTTAGCTTCCTTGATTTGCTCTAAATTAGCTGTGTCAATAAAAAATTTCATTTTGTTAAATAGATTTATTGATGCAAAGATAAGTCATTTAATTGAGTTCTGGGATATGATTTTTTCAGGGGTGAAGTTGGGCTAGGTGAGTTATAGGGTTTTAGAGTAATAGGGAAGCTGGCATTATAAAAAGTAAGGATAAAGAGGTAAAATTATCAGGCAAAACATAAAAAAACAGCTTCAAATATAATTGTGGTCATTAAAGAATTGCAATTATGTAAAATCTAATAGCTAATTTTGTTTTAATGCTTATAACCAATGAAAGACACCACTTTTACAGCTACATTAGAAATCATAGGAATCAATCCTTTTGTTTTTGTTCCCGAAGATATTCTGGAAGGAATTTTTGAAGCCTCAGGAAGAAATAAAAGCCCGATTCCGGTAAAAGGAACAGTGAATGGGAAGGAGTTTCAGCAAAATCTGATGAAATATCTTGGCGAATGGAGGCTGTACATCAATTTAATCATGCTGAAAAATTCTCCCAAAAGAATTGGTGAAACTATTGAAGTAATGTTGGAATATGATAACTCAGACAGGAGTATTTCTATCCACCCTCAATTAGAAAAAGCCATAAAAGAGAGTACACTGGCAACCAACAATTTTGAAAAGCTGATTCCTTCAAGACGACATGAACTAATCCGTTATATCAATAATCTGAAAACAGAAGCCAGTATCCAGCGTAATATTGAGAAAATTATCAGACATCTGCATGGAGAAACAGATTTCTTTGGAAAGAAGATTGAGTAAAAATGTATGATAAAATAATAAAAACGAACTCCGGAAATTCTTCCGGAGTTTGTTTTTAGTTATGAATTTAAAGCTTTGCTTAATTTTATAGCATCCTGATTGTTAGGGTCGTACTGCAGTGATTTTGCAATATGTTCTTTTGCTTTATTCGGATCAGTTTGCTGTTCCGAGAAGGCAATATAGAAGTAAGCATAGGCCAGATTCTTCTTATTTTGTTCTACCTCCTCAGGTTTTACAGTTGCCACATATTTTTCATAAGCAATCTTTGCATTGGCATCATCTTTAGCTGACTGGTAAGCGTAAGCCTGGCTGTAGTAAGCCGGAGCCCAATCCGGTAATAAAACGGATATTTTTTTCCAGGTTTCAACCGCATTTGTCCAGTCTGATGCTTCCTGATAAGCAGTAGCCAATTTGGCTAAGGATTCTGTATCTTTTGGATTGGCTTCAATTTGTTTTTTAAGACCTTCAATAGTAGGGTTTTGTTGAGTAGCAGCAGTTTGTGTTGCTGTATTGGCAGCACTGTTCGTTTGGTTGGTTTGTGCACTTACAAAACTAGCGCTTCCTACAAGAATTAAACCTGCAAATAGGTTTTTGATGTTAACTTTCGGCATTTTCATAATCTTATATTTTATAATTCGAGTTTCTAAAATTCAATAATAATTCCAGAAAATCTCAAATTTTAGAGGCTTTAAGTTTTTTTAGAAAATATTAACGGGATTCCTATTTTTTTTAGATTAATTTTTGATTCGTTGGTGTTTGAACCTATCTTTGTAAGTCTATTTTTATAATCAAATAATCCTATGAATATTATATTAGCTTCTACTTCTACACTTTTCGGTGGAGAATATCTGGAATATTTAAGAGAAGAATTAATCCAATTATACGCAGGAATTGACGAGATCGTTTTTATTCCTTTTGCAAGACCCGGAGGTATTTCCCATGATGATTATACGGTAAAGGCCCGTTCATTTTTTGAAACCATCAACATCAAAGTAAAAGGACTTCATGAGTTTGAAAATAAAGCTGAAGCTCTAAACCAGGCAAAAGGCTTTTTTACAGGCGGTGGAAATACATTCTTACTGGTGAAAACATTGCACGAAGAAGGATTAATGTCTGTATTGAAAGAAAATGTAACCAGTGGAAAACCATATCTGGGTTGCAGCGCAGGAAGTAATATCGGAGGACAGAATATGAAAACAACGAACGATATGCCAATTGTTTATCCCCCAAGCTTTGACTGTATGGGATTGGTTCCGTTCAACCTAAACCCGCATTATCTTGATCCGAATCCGGATTTAAAACATAATGGAGAAACCAGAGAAACCCGTATCATGGAATTTCTTACCCAAAATGATCTTAAAGTAGTAGGTCTTAGAGAAGGAAACTGGATCAGAAGAATTAATGATACCATTACAGTGGAAGGAAGTGAACTGACCAGAATTTTTGAAAAAGGAAAAGAACCTTACGAAATAGAAGCGGGAAGCTCATTATAATGGAGCGACAAGATATCAATAGCTTTATAGAACGTAATCTGAAAAATTTTTCAGTCAACAGCACCGGTTGGAATGATCTGATTGGAAGAATGCTCTCTGAATTGATTGCTGCAGGCTGGAATATAGAACATGATGTCTTTGGGAAAGAGAAATTTGGGGGACTGAGGTGTTATATTTATTCTGAAGATGAAGAATTGAATGCCAGGCTGAAAAAGATTACTCATAAATATGCCCGACTGTCTGGAAAGACCTGTGAGATTTGTGGTGGTGAGGGCAAATTAAGAATCATTAATTCCTGGGAAACTACCTTATGCATTCATCATTTTATTGATCAGAAACCCATCATGGAAATTGATGAAAAACAGAATATCATTTATGAGAAGAAACCTGTTCTGAACCTGGAGGATATTGTAAAAGCCGAAGTGGAATTCGATTTGAAACAACTGAATCTTTACATAAAAAATTCCATCAATACTGATGAACCTTTCTCTTTTTCAAGTCAGGACCCGAATTATTATCTGCTTTTAAAGGCAGTTCCTCTACATTTATTTACGGAAGATATACAGAACAGAATTTCAGATCTGTTCCAAAATCTGCAGGATTGTGAAATATGTGGACATAAAGCGATATATCATCAATCCTGTTTACGCTGTCATAATGAACCTTGGAGTGCCAGTAAATATCATGAGGAAGAGTATGGAGAAAAACTTGAATATATAAAAGAATGTCAGATGGATATATTCATAGACGAGGACGGCTATGAAGAGTATTTTGAATATGACTGTTCATTTGAAAAAAATCCTGGCCATCAAATTCTTTTCACTCCCACTGAAATTGAGGAATATAAGAAGCTTTTATTTTAACTATATTTGAGTTAGAGTTTTAAATAAAATAATAGGTACAATTTTAAATCACTGTCATTCCGACGAATGAGGGATCTCATTTTTAATGCAGATTCTTCATTTCACTTCCGGACTGCATTTACAGCTATCAGGGAGGATTCGGAATGACAGGTGTAGCATAAAACAACAATGCAATGAAAAAAACACTTGCAGTTCTCACCCTTTCTGTACAGATGGTTTTGGCCCAGAATATAGCCCAGAAATTAGATAAAGCAACCAAAGATCTTATGGATTCTTCAGGGGCAGTAGCTTCTAGCTTATCATTTTATGTATCAGATGAAAACGGTAATTTTATATACGAATATCAGGGAAGTAAAGGACTTTCTACGGCTTCTACCCAGAAAATATTTACAGCCGCTGCTGCCTTAGAAACATTAGGAAAAAATTACACTTATACTACCACTTCAAGTTATTCCGGAAGCATATCCGGTGGAAACCTGAACGGAAATCTTTTCATCAGTTCCAATGGTGATCCTACTTTGGGAAGCTGGAGGTATGAGGCTTACAAACCTGAAAGTTTTAAAAAGAAATTGATAGAAGCCATTAAAAATTCCGGGATCACAAAGATTTCCGGTGATCTGGTGATTGATGATTCTTATTTTGATCATCAAACCATTCCTGGAGGATGGCCGTGGGATGATCTTGGAAATTACTACGGAGCAGGAGTCTGGGGAATTAATTGGAGAGAAAACCAATTTGATATCAATATCAATGGAACAGATTTTAAAAGCTTTTCCTATCCATTGGAAAATGTAAAATGGCTGAATGATCTGAAAGCAGGCGGTAGCTCCGATCAGAGTTTGATCTTCACAGCACCTCATTCCAACGTAGCATTAATTAATGGAATGCTTCCGGGAGGAAAAATGGTAACGGTTTCCGGGTCTACCCCTAATCCGCCTGTACAGCTCGCAGCAGAAGTAAAGCAATGGCTAAAAGAATCAGGGATTGAACTTTCCGGGAAAGCGGTTACCAATTCACAACTTGAATTAGAAGGAAAACAGGCATTGGAAGCTCCTAAAAATAATGTAATTCTAACCTATCAGTCTCCAACATTGGATAAAATAGTGTATTGGTTTCTGAGGAAAAGTGTAAACCTTTATGGGGAAACACTAATTAAGACTTTAGGAAAAGAAAAAAAGGGAAATCCAAGCTTCAAAAGCGGAGTTGCTTATTTAAAGGAATTTTGGAAATCAAAAGGAATTAATCCAAATATGATCAATTTTGCTGATGGAAGCGGACTTTCACCCCAGAATTATGTGGCGGCAAAAGCAGAAGTACAGGCACTTTTATATGCCAAAAAACAATCCTGGTTTGAATCTTATTATGATGGATTCCCTGTTCAGGACAATGGTATGAAAATGAAAAGCGGAACAATGAAGGATACCAAATCTTTTGCAGGATATCATACCTCAAAAGATGGAAAGAAGTATGTGTTTTCAATCATTATCAATAATTACCAGGGAAGCGGAAGCACAGAGCTGCAGAAAATTCTTACTATTTTAAAATAAATAACTTGAGGAAATCTATATTAACCAGGCTGAATAACTGGATTATTTTTGTTGTAATGACTACGTTGGTAATTGCCATTGTAGTATCTTCTACAGCGTTGATTAATTTCCTTAGAAAAGAGGAGATCAAAAGGATCAATCTGCTTTCCAAAGCTATCAGAATCCAACAGGAAGTGAAAACTCCTGATACTGATGTTCTGGATCTGTTACCTGAAATCCTTAATATCAACAATACTATTCCGTTTATTGTGACGGATAAGTATAAAAACCCGATCCTTGATCTGGGATATTATCGGAATATTCCTGAAAGTACCATCAAAAATCCGCAAAAACTCCATAATCTGATCATGAATATGGAGAAAAACTATGACCCAATCGAAATCAAGGTTCCGGATGGGAATAACCAGTTTGTGTATTATGACAACTCACGATTGCTTAATAATCTGAGATATTCACCTTATATCTTAGGATTGTTTATCCTGTTGTATTTCGGATTTAGTTTCTGGTTTTTTAAAACCATTAAAAAGACAGATGAGGGGTATCTTTGGGCAGGTCTGGCTAAAGAAACAGCGCATCAGATTGGAACCCCTTTATCTTCCATGATCGGATGGATGGAAATTATGAAGCTGGAAAATCCGGATTCCGAAGGGGTACATGAGATTGAAAAAGATATTGAAAGGCTGAGAACCATTTCCGAGCGTTTCTCAAAAATAGGTTCTGTTCCGGAGCTGAATGATATGAATTTCAATGAAACGATCCAGGAGAACTATGATTATTTAAAAACAAGAATTTCAAGAAAGGTAGATTTTACCCTTCATCTTCCTGCTTATACTGTGTTGGTTCCGCATAATAAAATTTTGATGAGCTGGGTTATTGAAAACCTGGTAAAAAATGCAGTGGATGCCATGAAAGGAGAAGGTGCTATTGTGATGTCAGTTTTTGAAAGAAATAAAAATATACTGATTGAAGTAAAAGACAATGGGAGCGGAATGACGAGCCAACAGGCCAGAAATGCCTTTAAGCCGGGATATTCTACCAAGAAAAGAGGCTGGGGACTGGGATTGTCATTGGCGCAAAGGGTTATCCACGAATATCACAACGGGGATATTAAAATTTCCCAGACAGAAGTTGGAAAAGGAACTACATTCAGAATAACAATTAAGAAAGTTTAA
>NZ_MAYF01000359.1 GCF_001684955.1 Chryseobacterium contaminans
GCTTCCTTCTTTTCAAACGATTATGGTTTTTAATTTCGGGACAAGGGCTTTCCTGGTTTCTAAACAAAAAACGAAAATTGAAATAGATAAATGTATAGTGCTTGGACCTATTAAGCTGGCATTTGAATACAACCTTCCTCCTAACTCACAGATTTTAGTGGCCAATTTCAAAGATGATGCATTTTTCCGTTTTTTTGGAAAAGCATGTTTGGCTGATCATTTTCCTGTTCATCCTGATGAAGCTATGGAAGAAAATTGTTTTACCCGTCTTTGGTTTGAGCTGAATAATATACAAACGGCAGAAGAAAAAGTAGCACACATTCTCAATTTCTGCAGGCCCTATCTCAATTTGCAAACTCCTGCTTCAAATCTTCTGGCTAATTTTAAATCTGACACCCTCAGTCCCATTAAATTTGTGGCTGAAAAGACCGGTCAAACCGAAAGGAATATACAGCTACTGCATAAAAAACATTTTGGATACAGTGCAAAAGAGATCAACAGGTTTCAACGTTTTGAAAAAGCACTGAGGTATATTCAGGAAATATCCCTGTCATCAAAAACAATCAGTTGGTTTGAAGTCATCAATCGGTGTGGTTATTATGATCAGAGCCAGCTTATTCATGATTTTAAACACTTTATCAATCTTTCCCCTAAAAATTATCTGAAGTTCCAGCAGGACATCTGCCAGGCTGCCGGCGAATAGCCATTTTCGTTTTCTTACAATTTTTGCCTTGTATCCTATTTTACTTTTGTACTGTTCAATCAATTAAAAATAACAGTATGAAACACCTTATTATCTATGCTCATCCGAATCAGGAAAGCCTGAACGGACAGTTAAAAAAATGCATTGAGAAAACTCTTAAAGATCATGAGCATGAAGTATTTGTAAGAGATTTATATCAGCTTGAATTTGATCCCGTATTGTCTATGGAAGATATGATAGGGCAACGAAATGGTACCGTTCATGACCACATAAAAAAAGAACAGGAATATATTTCATGGGCAGATGTGGTGAGCTTCATCTATCCTATCTGGTGGACGGGAATGCCGGCTATTATGAAAGGATATATAGACCGGGTTTTCAGCTATGGATTTGCCTATCGTTATGATCAGGGAATACAAAAAGGGTTATTAACAGGAAAACAGGCAATCATTCTCAATACCCATGGAAAATCTCATGAAGAATATTCCGCTATCGGTATGGATAAAGCACTATTGCTGACTTCCGATAAAGGGATCTATACTTATTGTGGCTTTGAGATCAGGAAACATTTATTCTTTGATAAGGCAGACCGTGCCACACCTGAGAATATAGAAATATGGCTTTCTAAAATCAGGGATATCTATACATGTCATGATAAGCTTATTTCCCTTTAATAAACCTTACAAAAATATTTTATCCATCTCAAATAGTATAAAAATAAAACCCGTATCAACAAAACAATTCAACAAACCAGACTATAATCCCTATTTATTCAAAGCTTATAAAATCTTTAAGAAAGTATGCAAATATAGTTTATACATTGCCTTGCTGTATTTCGCTTATGAAGGATTCATGGCATGGGATTGATTATTGTAGAAAAACTTATGGATAAGAAGCAGGATTATAGGAGTCCTGCTTTTCTTTTTATGCCTTGATATCCTGATTAAATCATCTGCCCTTTTGAACAAAGTTAATTAGGCCTTTTCAACAAACTCATACAACAGGATCCGTCCTAATTTTGTCCTATTAATAACAACTAAATATATTCAAAATGGAAAAGAATAATTATCAGGGAGCTTTACAGCAACCTACCAACTCAGGTTTTAATTCAAAATCAACCGCAAGCGAAGTCATTAAAAATATTGACCTTACTGGCAAAACAGCTATTGTAACAGGTGGAAACACCGGGATTGGACTGGAAACCACACGGGTATTGGCTGCAGCCGGAGCCTTTGTGATTGTACCTGCAAGAGATATGGAAAAAGCAAAGAAAAACCTGGAAGGAATTCCCAATGTAGAAATTGCCCCTATGGATTTAATGTCTCCTGCATCTATTGACAGGTTTGCTGAAAATTTTATTGCTTCAAAAAGACCTTTACACTTATTGATAAACAATGCCGGTATTATGTGGGTACCTTTACGCAGAGATGAACGGGGTATAGAATCACAACTGGCCACTAATTATTTAGCTTTATTTCAGCTCACTGCAAAATTATGGCCTGCCTTAGTAAAAGCCAATGGAGCCAGAGTAATCAACCTCTCTTCGCATGGGCATCATTTTGCTCCTTTTGATTTTGATGATCCTAATTTCCTTCATAGAGAATATGAAACCCTGCAAGGATACGGGCAATCTAAAACAGCTGTCAATCTTTTTTCAATGGAACTGGATGTACGTGGACAATCTTCCCATGTAAGGGTTTATGCAGTTCATCCCGGCTCTATTGGAGGAACTGAATTAGGCAGAGAAGCTCCATTAGAACTGTTTCAAAAAATGGGATTTGTGGATGCGGAAGGCAATATGCTGCCAGAAATAGCAGCATCACTAAAGACTATTCCGCAAGGGGCTGCCACAACGGTATGGTGCGCAACAAGCCCTTTATTGGATGCTATTGGAGGAGTATATTGTGAAGATGGTGATATCGCTGAACAGTCATCAGATATTGCTCATCAAAAAGGAGTAAATCCTTATTCACTGGATGAAAGCAATGCAAAAAAACTTTGGAAGCTTACCGAGGAAATAACAGGTATCCGGTTCAATCCGGAAGCAATCTGAAGCGTTTTTTAAAATTATTTTATTCTATTTCAAACTATTAAAAATCAAAAAAAATGGAAGATTTAAAAGGTAAAATAGCCGTTATTACAGGTGGCAATAGTGGTATTGGTTATGCCACAGCCCAAAGATTAAAAGAAAATGGCGCTGAAGTCATCATCACCGGAAGAAGAAAAGAAGCGCTTGAAAAAGCCGCAGAAGAACTGAATGTGACAGCTATCGTTGCTGACCAATCAAAACTCTCTGATATAGAAAATCTGGTTCAACAGGTAAGGAAGCAATTTGGAAAGATTGATATTTTACTTATCAATGCCGGTATCACAAAGTTTGCAACGATAGAAGAAACCTCTGAAAACTTATTTGATGAAATCATGAATGTGAATTTCAAGGGAGCTTACTTTACTTTAAGCCGGTTTATTCCTTTGCTTAACGATGGTGCTTCAGTGATTATGCTTTCTTCTACCTCAGCAACCATATCCCCACAAAGTGCTTCTATATATGCTGCCAGTAAAGCCGCTATTAATGCGGTAGTAAAAATAGCTGCACTTGAGCTTGCTTCAAGAAAAATACGTATTAATGCTGTAAGTCCCGGACCTATTGCTACAGAGATTATGGATAAAATAGGACTGACTGAAGATTTGGAAAACCACCTGATACAAAGTATCCCTTTAAAAAGAATGGGAAAAGCTAAGGAAGTTGCTGAGATGATTTATTTTTTAACAAGTGAGAATGCAAGCTTCCTAACAGGGGCCAATTTTCTGGTAGACGGAGGACAATCTATCTAAAAGCACCAACCATTCAAAGAAAGGCAGGATATTCTTTTTGCCTTTCTTAATCTTAATAATGATCTTTTAAACAAAGTAAATGATGTTATTTTTTATCTTTACATTATTGATTTCCTTTATAAAAAACAAAAAATCATGGAATACCAGGCACGCTATATCACAGAAGACATAAAGCTTTCCAGCTATGAAGACAAATTTTTCAAATCGGATATTATGTTTGACCAACATATGCTGGTATGGTTCCTTTCGGGAGAAACCAAAATTATACAGGCTGACGCTACATATACTTTTGGAAAAGGGGACATTTTCCTCATTCCTAGAAATCAATTAGCCACCATTATCAATTATCCCAAAGACGGCGAACCTCACAAAACGGTCGTCATGCATCTGTCAACTGAAACTTTAAAGAAATTTTATGCAGGCAAAAATATAAATCCTCAACCACAAAAATCACCTAAGATTTTTCTTTTCAAAAATCACCTGCTGCTTGAAAGCTGCCTGGCATCCCTCATCCCTTATTTTGATATGGAAAATATCCCTGAAGATATTGCCTCCATTAAAATTACTGAAGCCATCAGCATTCTCAGAACAGTAGATCAAGAGATTGATCATGTGCTCGCCAATTTTGAAGAACCTGGAAAGATTGATCTTGCAGATTATATGGAGAAAAATTTCATGTTCAATCTTCCACTGGAAAAGTTTAGCTACCTGACAGGCAGAAGCCTCACTACATTCAAACGGGATTTTAAAAAGTCTTTTACCATGACTCCACAACGGTGGCTAACCCATAAACGTCTGGAACTTGCTTATTATCAGCTTACAGAAAAGAAAAAAAAGCCACTGGAAGTATGTTATGAGGTAGGATTTGAAAACCTTTCCCATTTTTCCTTTGCTTTTAAAAAACAATTTGGTATTTCTCCAAGTTTCCTGGTATCTTAAAGTGATCATTCCCGGTTTAAAAATTATTTCAAAGGTGTAATTTTTAATCCTGTTTTCTGAAAATCATTATATCAGAAAGGTCATAACTTTCAGAAATACTTATTCTTTAATTTCCAAAATTCACAAAGTGCGGAACCTCTGTGGCAAAACTGTTCATTGGCAGAAGATTATTACGGTTGCTGTTAAAATCAAATACGGAGTTGTTATCAAATGGAACACGAGGATAATAGGTAAAAGAAACCTGAATCCTGTTGAATACTAAAAAAGGATTATTAATTAAAACCCCTATTCCTATTTTAGTGTTTGCACGTGTACTTAATAATTTTTCATTGGGCATTCCCAACCAGCCTAATGCCATTGTTAAATAAGGACTGAAATGAAAATTTTTCCATGTTTTGTTAATGAACATCTGAAGCTGGTATCTCAGCACCATTTTTTTAGTCCCGATATAATCTGCGTTATAAACAGGAAACTCATCAGGCGATGAAAGGTTAATTCTGTCTTTATACGAATAATTATGTTGTGGATTTCCCAAAGCTAAAGTGGGAGAAAAAAAGTGTCTTACTTTAGCAAACTTCCAGTCCATAAGATTTGTAAAATACGTTCCATCTACACGGAAAGATTCTCTGTTCTGGTCATCTTCATTAAAAAACCTTCCAAATTGTGCTTTCAGAGTAAAATATCCCAATTTTGTAAAGCTACCATAAGATGCAGAAATCCCCATATAAGGATTCACTTCTTTATTTCTGGATAAACCACCTGCGATAAGGTTTATTGAGTTCCCATAAGCAATATCTTCCGGCAAATCATACTGAAAAATATTCTTCTGAACAGAAAATCGTCTGTTGATAAGCCCTACAGACATGAGAAAACTATTGTAAGAGCTAAAATACTTATACTTATCAATTCCCGGGCTGTCTTTATACTGATAGTTCTGAAACCTTCCTATAACAGCAATATTGCTGGAGACTTTTTCACTGGGATCTGATGATACCGGGATCTGATAACCACCCCATAAATCCTGGCTGTATACTTTAATCTGAACTTCCGGAAATGTTGTATCCGTTTCTACCGGCAATAAAACATTCCGCATGAAATATTCAAAAGTAAAACCACCTGCCCACTTGGTTAAAGGGGAGAAAAAGTCTCTTCTGACATTGAAATTAATTCTTTCGTTTCTCAAAAAATCACGTTCACCAAGGATCTGTGCAGTGATATAAGATCCAAAAAGATTATAAGTAGTATAGCTTCCCATCAGATAATCCTGCTTTTCTTTGGAATCATTTCTGTAGAGAAAGTCAAATGTGTGCCCAAAGCCCAGTACGTTTTCCTCGGTAACGCCAAGCCCAATTTTACTTCCTGAATAACTTACTCTCGGCTTTAAACTCCAGGAATCAAGAACTTTTACCACCACATCAATAGAATCTTTGCTGGAAGTATCATCGGAAACGCTGATGTTTACTCTGTTTATAAAGGGCATTGTCCTTAGCAGACGTTCAGATTCATAAAGCTTCTGGGCATTATATTCTTCACCTTCTTTAAAAAGCAGGTAATTATTAACGGTAGAGGTTCTTGTGGTGGAATGCAGATGGTCTGCAAACCAATCATACCATTTTGATTTTTCCTTCGGATTTTTGGAATCATATCCGAAGGGATCAATGGTTTCAATCCTGATCTTCCGGATATATCTTTTATTATAGGCATCCTGTGGAAGCTTTTCGATCCTGGATTTAACAGAAGTTGAATCGGCCTCCCTACGGAATATGAAACGGTGGAGGAATTTGGTGACTTTTCTTTTATCTGAAAATTCTTCTATTTTATAATAAAGCGAATCTTTCTTTTCCTGTGCATTTAAAAAGAAAAAACAGCTTAAAAAGAAAATTAAGGTTACAATAGATCTCGTCATTAGTCATCAGAATTCAATACAGTCTGTAGCATCAATTTATAAGCCAACAGGCCCTGAAATAGAGATAATATATTTTTAAAGGTACTAATTTTGAAAAAAAGTCCAAATGCAATAAAGAGTGTTGCAACATCAAAAGAGCTTAACAAATCAAAAGCAGACGATACTCCCCTTCATTTTCAACAGGAGCTCTATGCACACAAGGCAAGACTTTTTGTGCGGGATGATCTACTGCCAACCGCCAGAGATGTCCTAATCCCAGGTTGGTAGGCCGGGCATTGGGCTTAGCCTGGTAATGCAGATCAAAGAAATATTCTTTCAGAAAATTGTTAAACTCATCTTCAGGTCCATCATGTAATTCTCTGAGCTTTTCCTGAATCTCAGGAATCTGTATTTTTTGCACAGCCTGGTCATTCGGCAATATATCACTTGCGGCACCATAATAGGTACATAGAAATGTATCTGTTCCGATGGGTGAACGGTCCACATGATATGAATACACATCGGTTGAAATAAAATCAAATTCTTCATCCCGATCGTAGTTTTTGAGCAGATTAAGAGAAGGCAATGCCCCGAAATCAGCTAATAACCGCAAATCATTCAGGATTATTTCTCTGGCAATATTTCCTTTTTCCGATAATTGCAATGCTAAAAGATCTTCAGCAGAAATTTCTGTAATATTATCTTTTAACTGAAGCTTAGACACAATTTCTTTAAAATCCCCATCTAAATTTCTATACCAGCACATCGCATTGATATCTCCCTGAAAATGGGTTTCTATAAGTTCAGAAAATGTAGAAACTACTCCTACCTGATGGTTATTGAAAAATGTATCGTTCATATTTTAGAATAAACAGCTTAGTTGTTATTCTCTACAAAAATAAGGAATAGCCGGAAGATGAAATAAAATAGCCATGCAAAACGCATGGCTATCTGTTTTACATTATTTTACAGTATTATTGGCTTTCTCCGATTCTTTTAAATGATGTTCCAGCGTTGGTAAAGTCTTAGCAGCAAAGGATTTTAATGAGGATTCTGTGCCTTTTGAAGCTTCTTTTTTAAATTCTTCAATGTCTTCTTTATGGTCTTTAACCATCAGATCGGCATAAGCTTTGTCAAAATCTGCTCCTTTTTTGGCTTTCAGATCATCATACTTTTTCTGTTTTTCAGTATCCAGGTTTGATGGCAGCGTGTAATTTAAAGAAGAAGCAATCGTCTTAAGTTCATCGTTAGCTTTAGAATGATCTGTAACCATCATTGCTCCCAAAGATTTTACTGCCGGATTCAAGGCATTGGTTTCAGCAAGTTTCCCCATCATAACTTCCATCTGTCCGCCTGTTGCAGCTGCGTCAGCAAATTTTTTATCCTGGTCCGAAAGCAGGTGATCTTTACCCTGTTTATTGGGTATATTTGCAGAGTCGTTAATGACTGTTCCTGATTCAGCAGGTGCAGGTGTTTCCGTACTTACCACAGATGAATCTGTCTGTGGTGCTTCATTTTTTTTGCAGGCTACAAAGGCTGCTGCTGCAAAAAGTGTTACAACAAAATTTTTCATAATAATAAATTTAAATGGTGATCAATAACAAAGTTTATTACAACTTCAATAGTGTATGCAACAACTAATCTGCCAAAGCTCATATCCTGAAAAATATAAGCTTGCTTAAAAACAAAAAAAACAACTCATTGATTATCAATCACAATCAATTATTACCTCAGCACTTATCAATCTTTTAAGACAAGATACAGACTGTTTTATCCTTATAAAAAATGCTTCGCTTTCTTTCTTTTTGCGGCGTTTTCTGCTATTTCATCAATACGTTTCTTTCGGGTTTCCGGGCGTTTGGCAAGAACAATCCATTGCAGCATCATTTTTTTCATCGATTTGCTTAAACTTTGGAAATATTCTTCTGATCCCGGATTCTTTTTGAAAGCTTCACTCAGATCTTCCGGTACTGTAAGATCTTCCACACTGTCAAGAATTACCCATGAACCGTTTTCCTTTGCAACTCTTATACATTCATAGCCGGCTTCTTTCATCAGTTCATCAGCAATCAACCGTTCTACTTTTTCTTTATTGATTCTTGACCATGTGCTGTTTGACTTACGTCTGCTGAATAGCTGTTTAAAAGACCCTTTATCAATAGTCTTTCTGGTACTGTCTATCCAACCGAAGCAAAGAGCCTCATCAACAAGCTCACTCCAACCCACTACAGGCAAGCCGGATTTTTGGGTATTGCAAATAACCCAGACGGATTGATGGGATTGATGAAAATCATTCAACCACTGTCTCCATTCTGCTCTTGTATTGATATAGATCTCTTGTTTTATATTGGTGATTCCCATTGTCATTCTGTTTTAAGATTAAACGGTATAGTGTATACGAAAATACGGAATATCTGAGATCTGAATGATACTACACGTATTATCATTAGCTTCAAGATGCTTTCCAATTTTCTCAGCGGTTGTTTCAAAGAATCATTTTATTGTATATCCTCAATATAGTCACTTCCCTTAATACTGAAAAATTATTTACTCCACATGAATTTTTCTTAAATCTTCATGCTTCAGCATAACATGAATTAGATTTATTCTTAAGTTTGTCCCTGATCCTACCCTTATGAAAAAAATCGATTTCTTGAAAAGAAACTTCGTTCCATTGATTGTATTTTGCAGTGTACTAAGCAACTGTACATCAAAAAACCAGGAAAAAGAAAGTTTCGATTATCCGCTTCTCAAAAAAAATGAAGCCCTCCGCCTTGCCGGAAACTACAAACAAGCATTAAACCTTAACCGGGAATACCTCCATATGGCACAAAAAAACGGCTATACGGATGGAGCTGCGCTTTGCTATATTAATATCTCCAACCTGTCTGTTACTGTAGGAAACTATGAAAAAGGACTGATATTTTTAAAAAAGGCAGAAGCGTTACTTAAAGAATCTGATAATGAAGCCCTCAAAGCAAGAATTTTTCAGGAATATGGTCAGATGAGCAAAGTCACCAAGCTGCACAAAACAGCTCTTGAGTACAATGCAAAAGCCCTTTATCATACAAAACAATGTTCTGTAACGGATAAAAAAAACTATGATCTTCAGAAGGTCTTTTCAAACAGGGCAGATTTTCTTTATGAAATAAAACAGAATGATTCAGCTCTGATGTACTTTCATAAAGCAATGAATATTGATAATACAGACCTTATCAACAGCCTGATTGCAAAGCACCATATGTATTATACGAAGCGAATAGATTCAGCAAAGTTTTATATTGATCGTGCCCTTACTCTTACAAATCAGAAAGAAGGAATATTAAATTCTCAAAAAGGACAGATTTACAGGATTGTAGGTGATTATTACAAAGCCAAAGAAGAGGATTCCTTGTCATTAGATTACTATCAGAAGGGGTTGGCTATTTTTATCAAAACCCACAAAGTATATAATATTCCTTTCATGTATGAAGCTATGGCAGAAACCTACGGCTACCTGGGAGATAAGGAAAAGGAAGCCGAATTCAACAACAAATTTATCCATGCAAAGGAGCAGCTATCCAACATCCAGAATGACACCGTAAACCAACTCATTGACAACTTACTGGCTGAAAAAGAAGTCTCTGCAGAGGCTTTTAAGTTCAATACCATCATCTTTTCCGTATTAATACTGCTGATAATCATTCTCATCACCTTTTTACTGTATAAAAAACTTAAACATGTAAAAAAAGAGATCATTAATGAAAGCGCTGATCTAAAAAACAATATAGTCCGGCTACAGAATGAAAATGAAGTTCTGAATAATAAA
This sequence comes from Chryseobacterium contaminans, assembly GCF_001684955.1. Taxonomy (GTDB): domain Bacteria; phylum Bacteroidota; class Bacteroidia; order Flavobacteriales; family Weeksellaceae; genus Chryseobacterium; species Chryseobacterium contaminans. Next base: position 10,171 of record NZ_MAYF01000359.1, read on the forward strand.
ATCAGTGAAAACAACAAAGAGCTGATTCACTTGGCTGAAAATAATGATTCTTCTTTTTTAACGAGATTTCAGGAAATATATCCGGATTTCATTGATGCATTACTTAAAAGGAGCAGCGATCTCTCTTCGGCAGATTTATTACTGTGTGCTATGATAAAACTTGATTTCAGTTCTAAACAGATTGCTTCTAATATGTCTATTGAACATAAATCTGCTCAACAGAAAAAATACAGGTTAAGAAAAAAACTCAATATCCCAAGTGAAGAGGATTTTTTGGTTTTCTTTCAGAAATTAGAGAACGGGGAAAGCTATAGTGGCGATACAGAGTAATCTTAAATATTCAATCATTTCCATTTAAAAAAATTAAAGAAGCTGCTTTTACTAAATTGTATGAGCCTGATATAAAAGAGATATCAGGTTTTTATGGTTTCCCGTAAAGCAGACAATAAAAAAGAAACGTAAATTTGGCCTCTAAATTATAGAATTAGGCAAGTCCGGTTTCGGAAATGAATATACCGGAAACATATATTTCAAATACGATTTAAGAACATCAAACGTGTATTATAAGGAAAGGAAAAAATATTATTTTAAAATTGATACTGAAAACAGTGAAGGAGTTGAAGTATTCGTAGGGCAAAACGCAGGCAATCAATTGAATAACGACATTCTGAATGCAAAAGCGGAAGTTCTCATCATCTCTCCTTATATTGATGAAGTGAAGTTGGATGATCTTCTGATGCTGAAAAGCAGAAATATCAATGTGAGACTGGCCTTCAGCGATCTCCGACCTGAGCAGTATGGAAGTATATTACGAAAACTCATCCATCAGAACCGGGTGACAGATGTAAAGAAAAAAGAGAAAAGGGAAAATCTGAAAAGCCTGTTCTTTTTATCTTCTGTCATATTGCTCTGTATAGGGATTTTCTCACTTATTTATTTCGGAATCCATCTTGTGGATGATCTTACCAATTCAAACAACTGGGTGGCCCTTTTAGTTGCTATTGCCACTCTGTATGGATTCTTCAGATGTTGGGAAAAGAAAACTGAAGTGGAAAAAATGGAAGTTTACACTTATCATTATTCTGAAAACTTAAATTTCAAATACATCAGGAATAACCGTTATGACAATAAATTTTTGCATTCCAAGATCTATATCATTGATAGAAAAGTTGCCTATCTCGGATCACTGAACTATACCAAGAGTGGGTTTACTTCTAACTTCGAATCCCGCATCAGAATTACCCAGCAGGAAAAGGTAAATGAGCTGGTTTGCTTTGTACATGATATTTTTGAAGATAATGTGAATCTCCGGAAACATGAACTTTTCTATCTTGGAAAGCAGGTTTACAGTGAGGAAATGTATTAATATTCATTAAAAACAGTGGTATTGAAGAAATACCACTGTAACTAGAGACCTATACAAACCGGATTACCGGCAAATTTTTGTGTACTATTTCCAATAGTTCCAAACGGATCCATCGAATACTGCCAGCGATCTGCTGGTTACATCATAGCAGATCATTCCGGGATAAGGGCTTTTAACATTTAAATGTGGTGTAGTGATCTGTGGAAGGATCATGGCTTTATTAAGGGATTCCAGGATTAAAACTCCGTCTGCATCACTGGTTGGAGCTCCTATAATTACTCCTTTTCCCCGCTCAGGGGCATTATTTAAAGTTATTGTACCCAAATCTCCTGCGTCGGATAAAGGTTTCCATACATCATTTTCATAGACTTTTACTTTCTTATCCGTTACATCAAAAATAAAAGTTCCATTCACCAAAGCTCCGGTTGTTACTCCTGAAGTAGAAGGAAGAATTAATCCCTTAGTATTTCCGGCTACATTGTTAAAATCTAAAATCGTACTGGTACCGTCAATCATTGGTTTCTCAATGGCGACCTGAGCAAATGAAACCGTAGAAACAATAAAAGCAACTGCTAAACTTATATTTTTCATCATTTTCTTCTCAATTATATTAATCATTACAGCTTCTTTGAATACATTTCCATTCTGTACCATTGTAGAGCTTTATACACTTGTCCTGCATATCGTAAAGGATCATTCCTTCTTTTGGATCTGTAACAGAATCTCCCGGTTGTGGAGTCTGGCTTACGTGCAGAACTCGTGTAATTACAAATCCTTTGTTTTTCGATTCCATGGCGATAAAACCGTTAGGAACTTTTTCCGGCCAGCCATTGGCTTTATCCTGTACCGTAATACCCAATCTGGTAACCTCTGATGATGTTCCTGTAGCAGCCGGTTTTGTACAAAATGCATTAATTTTATCAACGATATCCGGTGCATTACCACAGCTGAATTTATCCTCAGATAATCCACTTGGCCATAAAGCAGGACACATTGCTTTTGTTGCATTCGGACCACAGAAACTTGCTGCCCCAGCGCTAAGAGAAGTAACAGATCCCATGGCAATGCCAATAATCTGGTTATCATTACTCAAAACAGAACCATTTCCACCACTCACATCTGCTTTAGCAATACAGTAAGCTTTTCCTGTAGAAAGACCTACATATTTAATGAATGGATAGGTTGTAGACTGCTGGGTAAACGTTCCACAAATCTCCACTACACTGTTGGTTCCCATTTCAATAATTGAGGTAACTCCCTGATAAAGCCCTGCAAAACTAGGGTCTCCCTGACTAACAGATCCTGTAAGGGAAAGAAAAGATTTTGTACCTAATTTAACCCGTGAATTTTTATTGCTTCCATGTACCCCGATTGTAATAGAACCAGTGGATTTAACACTTGCCCCATCATTAATCTCAAGATTTCCATTTACCTGAATGTCTACTGATTGTAGCTGACCAGATTGGATAATAAGGGTAGCTTCATTCGGAATTGTAATATTACTGCTTACAGTAAGATTTCCGTTAAGACAATACGTGTTTCCGCTTGTCATCAGCTGTCCTGTATACGGAATACAAGCTGCGCTTTGAATGGCAAAATTAGTATTTGAGATATCGAAAAATACACTGGGTACATTTCCTGATGCCGTACTTGTGCTTGGTGCAATTTTGATTCTCGCCTGTGTAGTGGCAATATTGGGTAAAGTAACTGCTGCAGATCCTGAGTTAGGTAAAGCAGAGGCCAGTACTGTAAATGTATTTCCACCGTCTGTTGAAAGCAGGATATCTACCAGTTTACAGTTAACCGGAGCATTATTGGTTCCGTTTACACTCCATGTTACAGGCAGGTTGTTTCCGGCTGTGTAATTACCTGAAGGGTCATTCGTAATCAGGAAGGGTCCTGAATTGTCAACATTCACAACCACATCCTGAGTAGTTGTTCCGCCATTCCCGTCACGAACGGTTAATGTATGTTTGGTATTAAAAGCTACAGACGGAAGTTTATCTCCTCTTGAATTATTGGTTCCTGCCAATACCGCAGAAAGAAGGGGATAATATCGCAATCCCGGATCTGTTCCTGTTGTAACCGGAGGATAAGATCTGAAGAATGGCGGATGGGTAGTATTTTCAAGAATACTTGCGTCAAGACTTGGTGGCGGATTTCCTCCTACATCCTGTAAATCACTGATATCTGTTCCTTCCCATGAATAGCTTAACGGATCGTTATTTCCGTCATAAGCAGTTCCTTTAAGATAAAAGGGAGTTGATTTAGGAATGGTATAAGAAGCCTGCATCGGATTGATAACAGGAGCTGTATTTCCTGAGGCTGTAGTTGTATAGCAGCTTACTGTTGCTATATGATCCAGAGCCTGTTTGATACTGGATACGTGGAAATTCAGAAAAGGGCCTATTTTTTTTCCTCCGCTATAGGTATCTGAATAATCATCATCTCCTACTACTCCATCAGCAGGATTGCTATTGGAACAGGTAAAACCATAGCTCATCACTGTAGCTCCTGAACCCGGCTCTACAGACGTGGTATAATCACGGGTGGTACATACTGGGATGTTACTGTTATAGGAATGTCCCATCCCGAACTGATGTCCTATTTCGTGGGCAATCAGCTGAATGGAAAATATTCTTGCATAAGAAACTTCATCACCGATGTTGGAAACTCCGCTCCCTTTAGAGGCATTATCACATACTGCAGGTGTAGAAGCAATACCACCTCCGGAGCCACTTCCTCCTGCTCCAAATACGTGGCCAACATCATAATTACTGCTGCCTATTACTGCATCAAGGTTTGCCTGGTTTTCATCAAGCATTGTACTTTGACTGGTTGCCGTGTACGGGTCGGTAGCAGGATTGGTATAGATGATATTGGTACCGCTTACCAGCTGAAACGTTACTCCCAACTCTGATTCATATACTGCGTTTACTTCATTAATATATGCAACAATAGTAGCTAAAGCAGCACTGGCACTGCCTCCACCAAAAGCTGCTGTATATTCACCTGTTGCCGCTATGGCAAGTCTGAATTTTTTAATTTCAGTTCCGTTAGAGAATTTTGCGGACTGAAGGGCTGTTTTTCCTGACACTTTGGAGGTTAACTTTGTGAGGTCCGAACCCGTTCCGCACCTGCTTTGGGAAGCAGGTTTTACGGGCATTAAAGCGTCTCTGGAAAAATAGCTTTTATATAGATTATTTGTGTTCTTGATTTTTTCTATGATAACGGCATCACCGCCTACTCCCAGAATAATGGCATCAAAACCTTCAGGAGTAAGGCTTAAACGGATTTTATACCCCGGATTTTGTGTTCCTTTTCCTTTATAGGTTCTGATATCTGTATGTAAAGCCTGAAGCTCGGGAGTAAGAACAGAAGATTCCTGAATAATAAAAGTTTCTGTTTTTCCGTTAGGGAGAGGAATATCCAATGAAATTCCGGGAGTTGTATATTTACCTGTTGAGGGAGCTGTTGCCAGGTAATTTTTCAATCCGAATTTGTCCATTTCCAGGACTGAGTATTTATTTAAATTCTCAACAAAGATAGGTTTTACCTTTCCTGCTGTTTCATCATTGGAGATACTTTTAAAGAATCCCCGTTGTGCGTAGACCATTTGGGAGCTTGCTACCGTTACAAAAACTCCAACCAAAAATGGCCTTATTTTTTTATTCATAAATAAAATTTTCAACAAATTTATTCAGTGTATAAAGTTCCTACCAACTGAAATGGGGAAATATTATCGAATTTATTCTATATTAATTCACAAAAAGCGGGTATTTTATCAATACAAAGTAAAATTTTCATTAATTACTGTATATCAAATAGATAAACCCGTTTTACCATCACATGATTACTGTAATTATTTCATTATATTAAACATAATCG
>NZ_MAYF01000360.1 GCF_001684955.1 Chryseobacterium contaminans
TCAATCATTCCATATTCTCCAAACAGGATTATTTTTGCATAAAATAAAGGGTTGGTCATATTGACAATAAATCTTTTTGCAAAGTTAAAAATTATTCTGCTGAATATAAGCAAAACCTGGACCGAATTATCAGTTTTTTGGTACTGCTTTACCCAAACACTAAGATAAATATACAAAAAACACTCCAAATCAAGGAAAATCCTGTATTAATTTATAATCTGCCTCTGTTTAAGCTGGAATTAATTTTAAGTTAAAAAATAAAAAAAGACGTTAAAAATAACGTCTTTTAATTTTATAGTGTTTCTCTGTCTTTTCTCATTTTAACCTTCAAAAAGCGTATCAATATCAATCCTGCGCCGAAGAACAAGGTCATAGACAATGCTGCAATTCGCATATTATTAAAATGTTCGATTAAGGTTGCAAAGATAAATGTTCCAATGATGATCGCAATCTTTTCCAATACATCATAGAAACTGAAATATGTGGTATTTTCCATCGAGTTTTCCGGAAGCAATTTGGAGTAAGTGGATCTGGACATCGCCTGAAGACCACCCATTACCAATCCTACTACTGCCGCTACTCCATAGAACTGATATTCTACCGTTGGATTCTCCTTGTTCAGGAAATAAGCCCAAATACAGGCAACAATCCATAGGAAAATAGCAATTGAAATTACGTTTCTGTTTCCGATTCTTTTGGATAATCTTGAGAAGATCACCGCCCCGATTATAGCTTCAATCTGGATCACTAATAGCGTTCCGATTAGTTTATCCTGGGCTAAATTGATTTCACTTTTCCCAAACAAGGTTGCCATAAGAAAAATGGTCTGCATTCCTACACTGTAAAAGAAGAAGCTGGATAGGAAGAACTTCAGATTTCTATCTTTAAAAAGTTCTCCACCTACTTTGTATAATTCATGAAAACTTTCTTTGGCAATATCCTTGTAAAAGCTCATATTATCTTTTAATACTTCAAAGAACCCGCCTTGCTCTTCATGCTTTTTGAAGATATTTTTATAGTTTAATAATACAAGATCTTTAGGAAGTTTATCTTTTACGTCTCCAAACTGAGGAAGGTGCTTGAAGGTATATTGGGAGAACCCAAACCACCACGCTCCGGTTAATAGGAAACTTATTCTCGTAAATAGTAACTGCTGTGCTGCCCCTTTAGCAAAAACCTGAATCAATACTAAACAGATTACCACTAGTACAACGGAACCAATATATCCATAAACGTACCCTCTTGCAGAGAGTGCATCCTGCCTGTCCGGCGTTGCAATATCCGGAAGGAAAGAGTTATAGAATACCAGACTTCCCCAGAAGCCGACACTGGCTGTAATACTGAATAAAAGCCCCAGGAAAACATTATGCATTCCTGTGAACATGGCTAATCCCATACAAGATGTTGCTCCCAGGTAACAGAAAAACTGCAGGAATGATTTTTTATTTCCAATAGTATCTGCCAGCGAAGATAAAAACGGCGATAATAATACTACGATGAAGAATGAGATGGTTAATGAATATCCATACACAGCATCAGGCTGGTATTCGTTCCCGAAAATTTTGATGGCATGCCTTACGGGTACATCTATCCATTTTTTGGTTTCCGTCACATATTCTTTTTTCTCATACGCTGTGGTAAGAATAGAGTAATAAATGGGGAAAATGGTGGAAGTAATAACCAGGGAGTACACAGAGTTGGCCCAGTCATATACCGCCCAGGCTTTCATAATCTTCGGATTATTCTTTATGTTGTTGGGTTGTCGATTCTCAGTTTCAGACATTTCAAATAAATATTAGTAGCACAAAAATAGAAAAACCATTAAGAAATGGATAAGTTTTTAAAAAAATTATCGATTCCTTAATGGTAATATATTCTGAAACAGAATATTAGATATTTTCAATCACGATAGCAGAAGCACCTCCACCACCGTTGCAGATAGCTGCTGCACCGTATTTGGCATTGTTTTGTTTCAATACGTTGATTAATGTAACGATGATTCTTGAACCTGAACTTCCCAGTGGGTGTCCTAATGCTACCGCTCCACCGTTTACGTTTACTTTAGAAGCGTCTAATCCTAAGATCTTGTTGTTAGCCAGTCCTACTACTGAGAAAGCCTCATTGAACTCGAAGAAATCGATATCAGATACTTCTAATCCTGCTTTTTTAAGAGCGATAGGTAATGCTTTTGCCGGAGCAGTTGTAAAGTTTTCAGGTTCCTGTGCTGCATCAGCGTAAGAAACGATCTTAGCTAATGGTTTTAATCCTAATTCTTCCAATTTCTCTTTAGAAACAAGGATTAATGCTGAGGCTCCATCATTCAATGTAGATGCATTAGCCGCTGTTACTGTTCCTTCTTCTTTTTTGAAAACTGTAGGAAGCGTTGAAATTCTGTCGAAGTTTACTGCTTTGTACTCTTCATCTTCAGCAAAAATTACCGGCTCTCCTTTTCTCTGAGGAATAGAAACCGGTACAATTTCGTCATTGAACTTTCCTTCGCTCCAAGCTTTTGCAGATCTCTTATAAGATTCTATAGCGAAATTATCCTGATCTTCTCTTGTAATGTTATAATCAGCAGCACACTTCTCTGCACATACGCCCATGTGTACTTTGTTGTAAACATCTGTAAGACCGTCCAGTACCATACCGTCAAGCATTTTGATATCTCCCAGCTTTGTAGCTACTCTTGCGTTATAATAGTGAGGAACCAAAGACATATTTTCCATACCTCCTGCAACAATTACTTCCGCATCACCTGCTTTAATAGCCTGTGCAGCCATTGTTACAGCCTTCATTCCTGAAGCACATACTTTATTTACTGTAGTGGAAGGGGTATTGATAGAAAGACCTGCTCCTAATGCTACCTGACGAGCCGGTGCCTGACCTTCTCCTGCCTGTAGTACATTCCCCATATAAATCTCCTGAACGTTAGCAGGATCTAAACCAATTTTATCTAATGCTCCTTTTACAGCAGTAGCTCCTAATTTAGTAGCCGGAACTGTTGACAAACTTCCCATAAAACTCCCCATAGGTGTTCTTACTGCGGAAACAATGAATACTTCTTTCATGTATATAATTTTTATTTTAGCCAAAACGAAGCCTGAGCTTCATCTTTATCATTAAATTTATTTTACTTTTACGTATACAACATCAAACTGAGAGTTTTCAACCTTCATATTAACTTTCAGTAGATTATCCTGGGTTGCTATGACTTTGTTGTTAAAAACATCACCAATTTGTACGGGATCATTTTTATCAGATTTCTCCAAAACAATTGCTTTATAGTTGCAATCATCTATAAAAACCAATGTTGATTTAATATAATCCTTCCCATTGTTCATATATTCAGTCTGAATATTATCTTTAATAGTCATGTACCATAAAGATTCAGGATAATTAGCTCTTAGAAATTTACCTTCTTTTATATTGGCACATTTTGCCGGATTATCCGGTTTTTTCTGTTCTGTTTGCTGAGATTTAGCTTGTGCAGCCATCAACAATAACACCCCAGCTAAAGATACTTTTAAAAGATTCATATTATATTTGAGTTCGTTGATTTACTTTTTTACTATTTCCAGCAAAAACCATTAAAAAGGCTCCTAGAAATTCTACAATCCAGCCCCATTTCAACTTCACAATTCCTGCAAAAGCTTCCCTCCATGATTTAAACGGCAAAAAGCTGAAGTAATCTAAAGACTGTAGTTTAACAGCCACCAGAGTGAATGCAAATAACAGAATAAGCAGGACCCCAAAAAACCTAACGATTTTTGCATTGTTATTGACAATTCCAAAAACGGCACATGCGGCAAAAATCCAGCATGCTATAGCCAAATAGTGGTCTAGTTTCCAATAATTCCAGTTTCCTATGATGGGTACGTGTACCAAAGGCAGAAAACTTCCTACAACCACTAATAACAATCCTAATAACTGTATATTTTTCATATTTACTAAAGTGCCAAAATACGAAAAAAAACACATTTTCAAATCATGTGTTATCAAACATGTATTTCCGCTTCCTAACAATCATTAGTTACAATAAAAAAACCCTACTATTGAATATTCATCAACAATATTTCAAATATATTAATGAATTAAAAACAACATCTGATCGTTATCATAATTTTTGATTCACATTTTTTCTTATCAGCAGATAGCCTGATTATGAAATGGTTTAAAATAAAAATTGCACTTTCAATAAGAAAGTGCAATTCTATAGTGTATTGTTATTAATTGAATTAATGTTTTATTGAAGATACATCTTCAGGTTTATGCTTATGTTTAAACAGCACAGCAAAAAATATAGCTAAAACTAATGAATAGATAGCAAATGAAAGCCAGATCTGATGCCAGTCTTTTACCATAACCGCTGAAGAAAGCGTTCCGTCTGCATTAACAACCGCATTAAAGCTATTCTTTAGAATTTCTAAGAATGTAGGATTATCCGGTGATGTTTCCAGGTAGGTTGACAATTCTGTAGCTGTTGTAAACTTATGGGTAAAGAATTTATCAATCGCCCAACCTGCAATGTAGCTTCCAAAAACAGCTCCAAAACCATTAGTCATCATCATAAACAATCCCTGAGCAGAGGAACGTATATTTTTATCTGTTGTAGTTTCAACGAAAAGGGAACCTGAAATATTAAAGAAATCGAAGGCCATCCCGTATACGATACATGAAAGGATAATTAAAGATAAACCGAACCCTTCCGGTACTCCATATGCAAAGAAACCGAATCTTAATACCCATGCCAGCATAGACATTAGCATCACTTTTTTAATACCGAATTTCTTCAGGAAGAAAGGAATTGCCAGGATAAATAAGGTTTCAGAAACCTGGGAAATTGACATGATAATGGTAGATCTCTGTACTACAAATGAATCAGCATATTTTGGAAAATGTGCAAATTCACTTAAGAACACATCTCCATAGGCATTTGTTAATTGAAGTGCTGCTCCTAAAAGCATAGAAAATAAAAAGAACAAAGCCATTTTATAGTTTCCGAAAAGCTTAAAAGCATTTAATCCTAATTGCTCGGATAATGGAGAGTTTTTATCAATTAACTTTTGTGGAGGACATTTTGGTAAAGTAAGAGCATAAATCCCTAAGAATATAGCTACAGCTCCTCCAATATAAAACTGTCCTTCAGTTGCTTTATTTCCACTAAGGTTAGTGATCCACATGGCTACAATGAAACCAATGGTTCCCCATACACGGATTGGTGGAAAATCTTTCACCACATCCATATTGTTATTCTTTAAAATAGTGTAGGAAATTGAATTGGCTAAAGCAATAGTAGGCATATAAAAACACATTGCAACAAGCATCACCGAAAAGAAAGAATTAGGATCTGCAGAGTGTGGCAAAATGAAAAGAATAGCCCCGTAAAGAATGTGTAATACTGAAAAGATGCGCTCGGCGTTTATCCAACGGTCTGCAATAATTCCAGTAATGGTTGGCATAAAAATAGAAGCAATTCCCATGGTTCCGAAAACAGCTCCAAACTGTGTTCCTTCCCAATGTTTAGTACCAAACCAGAAGTTCGCCATCGTAATCAGCCACGCTCCCCATACAAAAAACTGGAGAAAACTGAGGATGGTCAGTCGTAATTTTAAATTCATTTTTATATAAAGTATCTCTTTTAGTCAATTTTCTTTTTCCTCCTCTTGATTTCTTCCTGAATTTCAAGGGCAGTATCATAATCTTCTTCTTTAACAGCGTCATCAAGTAACTTCTGAAGTTCCTCCATGGAAAGGGATTTTAGGTTGTCTTCAGTAGGAACTGTTTCTGAGAAGGTCTGTTCTTCTCTTGATACATCTTCCAGCTCTAATAAGATTCCGGCTTCGTTCAAAACCTGCTGAGTGGTAAAAATAGGAGCATCGAATCTCACTGCCATAGCAACGGCATCAGAAGTTCTTGCATCAAGGATGAGTTCTTCATCATTAACTTTATTTTTAAAGTTTATATTGGAAAAGAATACCCCATCTACAATCTGGTAAATGATTACAGAGACCAACTCATAATTGGCTGAAACAATAAATTTTGAGAATAAGTCGTGAGTAAGTGGGCGCGGTGGATGGATATCTTTTTCCAGTCCAAGAGAGATAGATTGAGCTTCGAAATTTCCTATAACAACAGGTAATTTTATGTGTGTTTCCTCATGCTCCAGTAACAATGCGTACGCCCCCGATTGGGTTTGGCTGTACGATATTCCGCGAATAATTAGCTGCTTATAATCCATAGCTACAAATATAGATTAATTTTTTATTGTGATTTCACTTTTTTGCACAAAAATAAAAGCCCGGAAAGCCGAGCTTTTATTTGTATGGTGAAGAATTATGAATGGTCAACTGCCAATTTTATTTCGTAAATGAATTTTTAATTTTTCCAAAAACTGACAAGCAAAATGAGTTGACTATTCATTCTTAAATTTTATCCTTTGATTGCTTTAATTTTCTCTGTTAAAGCAGGAATAATCTGGAAAGCATCTCCTACTACTCCGTAATCAGCAGACTTGAAGAATGGTGCTTCAGCGTCATTATTGATCACTACGATAGTTTTTGAAGAGTTCACCCCAGCCAAGTGCTGAATTGCCCCTGAAATACCAACTGCAATATAAAGATTAGGTGCAATAGCTTTACCTGTTTGTCCAACGTGTTCTGTGTGAGGTCTCCATCCGATATCAGAAACCGGCTTGGAACAAGCTGTAGCTGCTCCTAAAACGTTTGCTAAATCTTCAATCATTCCCCAGTTTTCAGGTCCTTTCATTCCTCTCCCTGCAGAAACAACTATTTCAGCTTCTTTAAGGTCTAATTTTCCTGAACTCTGCTCGTGAGAAATTACTTTAGTATCATCATTCGCTACAGATAAGTTTTTCACTTCTTCTGAACCTGATACAGCGTTTTCTTTAACACCGAAAGCATTTTGAGAAACAGTTACAATCACTCCGTTTCCTTCAGCTTTTGCATGCATAAATCCTTTTCCTGAGAATGCTTTTCTCTTCACTTGGAAAGGAGAAAGGCTTTCAGGAGCTTCTAATGCGTTGGTAATTAAAGAATAATTCTTCATTACAGCTAACATTGGAGCTACTGAAGAAGCATCTGTAGTGTGAGGGAAAACGATGATATTTCCGTTTGCTACTTCGTTTACAGCCTGTGCAAATGCTTTCGCTGAGAAGTTTTTAAGACCTTCGTCTTTGATATTGATAACATTTGATGCTCCATATTTGTATAATAAATCTGAAGAATCTGTAGGGTTTACAGAGATTGCTGTAACGGTATCTCCTGCTTTATCTGCAATTGCTTTAGCATAAGAAACTGCTTCAAAAGCTGCTTTTTTGTAAACTCCGTTTATATTTTCTGCGTATACGAATACTGCCATTTTAAATTTTGTTTAAGGTTTAACGTTCAAGATTCAAGGTTTTCCGAATACATTGGATATTAATGTAAATGAGATCATTCCTATTTCACATTAAATCCTCATGAATCTTTTTACTTTTTACTTGGTTCTTATTAAATTACTTTAGCTTCTTCGTGAAGTAATCTTACCAATTCATCCAAATTGTCTGGAGAAACCATTTTCACGGCAGCTCTTGGTGGAACACTGTCATAAGACACTCCCTGAACTTTAACTTCAGAAGAAGTAGGCTCTACTACTTGTAAAGGTTTTGTTCTTGCAGACATAATCCCTCTCATATTTGGAATGATCAGATCTTTTTCGTCTACCAATCCTTTCTGACCTGCGATAACTGCTGGTAATTTAACAGAAATAGTTTCTTTTCCACCTTCAATTTCTCTTACGGCAGTTGCTTCGCTTCCGTTTACATCTAATCCTACTGATGCGTTTACAAAAGGTTGGTTCAATAACTGAGCTACCATTCCCGGTACAGAACCACCGTTATAATCAATAGATTCTTTTCCGCAAAGGATCAGATCATATCCTCCGTTCTGAGCTACAGCAGCAATTTCTTTTGCTGTTGAGTAGCTATCTTTTGGGTCTAGGTTTACTCTTACTGCATCATTAGCTCCTATTGCCAAAGCTTTTCTGATTACAGGTTCTGTACCAGCATCACCTACGTTGATTACCGTTACCGTTGCTCCCTGAGATTCCTGAAGTTTAACCGCTTTTGTCAACGCAAATTCATCTAGCGGGTTAATTACCCACTGAATTCCGTTCTTGTCGAAAGCAGATTTATCTGCTGTAAAGTTAATTTTGGAAGTAGTATCCGGAACACTACTAATACAAACTAATATTTTCATATGTTGTTCTTAATTTTTTTATTTGGTCATATGCAACCTTACGGTTTCATGTGTGCTATTTTATTTTCCTCTTTCAACTCAAAATCACGGTACTTTATGCAGCGATTTTGTTTGAATTAATTTTTGCTAATATAAATAAAAAATATATTATGCATGCATAATACTTATTAAATTATTATTCAATACATTAAATGTACTTATGGAGCTGGTTTTGTTGCTCTAAACTCTATTTTACTAGGTAAAACCCTCGGATTCATCTTTACAATATCCAATATCAGATTCCCCATATCTTCGGGCTGAATCTTCCAACTGTCTTTTTCTGAGGGTATATTTCCATTAAAATAAGTAGCCACAGACCCCGGCATAATGACGGTAGATTTGATATTGTATTTTCTCAAATCAATCATAGCAGCCTGTGTAAACCCTACCACTCCGAATTTTGAGGCGTTGTAACCTGTTCCGTTTTCAAAGAAATTGGCTCCTGCCAGACTTGAGATGGTAATATAATATCCTTCTGTCTTTTTAAGTTCTTCTACAGAGGCTTTTAAGGTATAAAAAACACCGGTAAGATTAGTTTCTATCATATCATTCCACTCTTCTGCAGATAATTCATCTACAGGCTTGAATATTCCCAAACCAGCATTGGCAATTACATAATCCAGTCTTCCGAATTTTTCAATGGTATATTTTATAGCTTCGGCTTCGCTTTCAAGATTTCTCACATCGGAAACAATTCCCAGAACGTTGTCAGAATATTGTTTAAGCGCTTCTTCCGCTTTCATGACATCTTCTCTCTTTCTTCCTGAAAATGCTACTGAAATTCCATTTTCAAGCAGGATTTTCGCTATTCCGAAACCTATTCCTTTGGTTCCTCCCGTTATATATGCTGTTTTATTTTCTGACATATTCTTTACAATTTATTCCTCTAAAATAACAAAAACGCCCCAATTGGAGCGTCTTCATGATCCTAAGATTTATCAGGTATTATTTTTTAATAAACTTCTCAGTTATTTTCCCCTCTTTGGTTTCAATATTAATGATATAACTTCCCGGATTCAGGTTTTTAACATTTACCTTATCCTCATCCAAATCTACATTTACTTTTCTTCCGTTGATATCATAAACTTCTACTTTGTTTACTTTTTCTTTTGATTTAATCGTAAGAATATCGGTTGCAGGATTAGGATATAAAGCTAATGTTTTGGTATCTAGTTTTGCTTCTTTAACAGTCAGAGCCAATTCATTATTAATCTTAATATTATCAAAGTAAGCCGTAGCAATGCCATTATTGTGAACAAATCTTAATTGATCCATAGGAAGAGGATTTGAAACTGGTTCAGTATAAATTAAAAGATTATCCAGATAATATCTAACCTCTATTGCTGTTCCTACCACCTTACATCTATGCCAAGTATTAGGAGACCAAAGCCCTGATGTAGCAGCCATACTCTGAGCTCCTGAAGTATTACTTAATACCTTTACTATTCCGGTTTTATCAAAATCAACCCTTACAACAGTCTGTTCACCAGTATTATCTATTCCTTGAAATCCAAATATGGACTCATTGAGTTCGGACATATTAATATCAAATGAAACTGAGAAATTAGTACTACTAAGTGGTGTTGTCAGATTATAAAACCCACCAATAATAGGTTCCGACTGAACGCCATAAACAGATTCCCGGACAATCTTCAATGCCATACTGCCATTGGTCGCCATATCTGTACTGATTGTCTGATGGATAACATTTTCAGGATTTCCTCCGGTAGGAGTACTGATCCATGTTCCCTGTCCATGAATATTCCCCGATGTAAACCCTTCGTTATCTTCAAAGGAAACCGCTTGCTGCGCGAAAGAAAGTACTGCCAATAAAGAGCACGCGATTGAGTAGATTTTTTTCATTAGTTTTCAAGTTTGGAATAAAAGTATAAACTTTCCTTGAATAGTGAAATAACTCTGCAGAAAATAAAAAATAAAGCTTTTATTATCAATGAATTTAACTGTTGACAGAGCGTATTTTGTTCTTATTCTAATTAAATCTAAAATATTTTTTAAGTTTATTCTTTACTTTCGGCCTGTCAACAATTCAAAAAAATAAGGCACTTCTAAGAAGTGCCTTATGCTATATATTATATGCTACAATATTTATTTTGAATAATTTTCAAAAAACAACGGAATACTTTCAATTCCTTTATAGAAATTAAATAACCCGTAGTGTTCGTTTGGAGAGTGGATCGCATCAGAATCCAGTCCGAAGCCCATCAATACTGACTTAGCTCCTAAAACCTTCTCAAACATGGCTGTAATTGGAATACTTCCACCACTTCTGTATGGCAATACTTCTTTACCAAATGCAGTTTCCATCGCTTTTTTAGCTGCTAAGAATTCTTTGGTATCGCTTTGTAATACATAAGGCATTCCACCGTGGTGAGGGGTTACTTTCACTTTTACAGTATCCGGAGCAATTTTCTCGAAATACTTTGTAAATTTTTCTGTAATTTCTTCCGGAGTCTGGTAAGGAACCAAACGCATTGAAATTTTAGCAAAAGCCTTGGAAGGGATTACTGTTTTAGCACCTTCTCCTGTATATCCACCCCAAATCCCATTACAGTCTAAAGTAGGACGGATAGAAGCTCTTTCTAAGGTTGTATATCCTTTTTCTCCTTCAATATTACTTAATCCGATTGATTTTTTGAATTCTTCAGGATTGTCCTTCAGTTTATTCATTTCTGCTCTGTCTGCATCAGATACAATCTCAACGTTATCGTAGAAACCATCAATCGTGATATGCCCGTCTTCATCAATAAGGTTAGCAATCATTCTAGACAATACGTGGATCGGGTTTGGAACGGCTCCACCGTAAAGTCCTGAGTGAAGATCTCTGTTGGGGCCCTCCACTTCTACTTCCACATAGCTTAATCCTCTTAAACCTGTTGTAACAGTTGGCTGCTCGTTGCTGTAGATATGTGTATCCGAAATCAGAATACAATCGCAAGACAGTTTTTCTTTGTTTTCATTCACAAAGTCACCTAAGCTTACAGATCCTACTTCTTCTTCTCCTTCCAAAATAAATTTAACGTTACAAGGAAGTGTATTGGTTCTCATCATCGCTTCAAACGCTTTCAGGTGCATAAAGAACTGTCCTTTATCATCTGCAGCTCCTCTTGCGAAGATAGCTCCGTCCGGGTGAAGTTCCGTTTTCTCGATATAAGGCTCAAAAGGTGGTTTTCTCCATAATTCCAATGGATCAGCAGGCTGCACGTCGTAGTGTCCGTAAACCAATACCGTTGGAAGGTTTGTATCTATAATTTTTTCTCCGAAAACGATAGGGTAACCTTTAGTTTCACATATTTCAACATTATCAGCTCCTGCATTCTTAAGGTGTTCTGCACATACATCCGCACACTTCAATACATCATCTTTATACGCCGGATCTGCAGAAATAGAAGGAATTCTCAATAACTCAAATAATTCATCCACGAAACGCTGCTTGTTTTCATTGATGTAATTTAATGTCTCTTGCATTGTAAAATTTTATTTTGCTAAAATTAAAAAAAATGCACCGCTGGACCAAGTAAAAACACAGGATTTTCTAAAGAAAGAGATTATTTCCTGATAATTGTTCCGTTAGTGATTTTAAAAAATAAAAAATGCCCTGTAAATAAACAGGGCATTTTTTATATGGTATACTCATAATTAGTGTTCAGCTTTTGGAGCCTCTTCCTTTTTTTCAGCAGGCTTTGCAGCAGCAGTACTGTCTGTTTTAGGGGCTGCAGCTTCTGGTTTTGCAGCGTCTTCCTTGTGCTCAGCAGCAGCTTCATGGGTAGTAGCATGAGCTTCTCCACCCTGGTGGTCATCAGAGTATCTTTCCACTCCTTCTTCAAGTTTTAAAGCACCTCTGTTTCCACCCTGCGGTACTTTTTTACAGCTTACAGCTACCGTTGCAATCGCTAAACATATAACTAATTTTTTCATATGTAAAATTTATTTTTTAAATATCATACGAAACCGCACTATTTTAGTCTCCTCCGAATCTAATACAGCAAGCGATTTCCAGCTCAAATTTTTGATTGCCCAAAATTAAGAAATCCTGTTTCTTTTGGCAACATTTTTATACTGATTTTAAAATAATTTTCCCTTTTTTGGATTGTGTAAAAATAAGGTAGTCATTTCCACCATCTTTTAATCCGTATTTCTTCTTTATTTCCTCAGGTTTTAAAGGATAATTCTTTGAAATAATATTGTATTGCCCTTTCTTTTTAATCTTTTTAGAATCAACAATTTCCATTTCAAAAATTCTTCCCGGAAATTCGGTTATCTTTTCAGGAGAAGTATAAATATGGGTATTGGGATGTAGTTTTTTAACTCCGAATTTTTCAGAAATTAAATTGAAAATCCCCGCCTTTAAAATGGTATTGTTGGGAATATAAATGAATTTTTCAGGTTCAGCATATTCCGACTGAGCATTTTCTTCCTCCCCAAATGTAAAACTAAAGGCAGATTCTCCGCTTTCAAGGTTCACACAGTTGCCTATCATCCCTTTCTTATTTTCCTTGGATAGGAAGACTACCACTTCTTTTACATCATTTTTAAGAGCGATAATATCAAGCCTGAAAATATTGGGCAAAACCGAAACAAGGTACTTCAAATCAATCAGAGGAGAGAGTTTAATAATCACCTGCTCAGATATTGACATTAAGTTTTCCTGAATTTCAAGGATATTGGGGGAAAGATCTTCTAAAAGAAAGACTTTATTTTTATTCTGATCTCTTCGGGCCGGGTCCAAATAAACGGTATCAAAATTTTCCTGATTTTCATCCAAAAAATCCTCTAATTTCTGATTGATAAACCTTGCTTTCTTTCCAAGGATAGCCCAGTTGTGCTCAACGATCTCTAAAAGCTCTGCATTCTGCTCTATTAAAGTAATATCTTCAAAGTTTTGAGATAAATAATAAGCGTCAATTCCAAAGCCACTGGTAAGGTCTATAAATTTTTTTCCTTTTAAAATCTGAGATTTATAAAGTGCAGTCTTTTCAGATGAAGACTGCTCCATATTGAGCTGCGGTGGAAAGAGGATTCCCTCCTTCAACAAGAAAGGAAATTTTTTTTCCGCCACCTGTTTTCCTTTGATCTGTTGCACAATTTCCTGCATAGAAACATCAGAAAAAGGAGATTTCTTTAAGAGTAATGAGTGCAGATCTGTTTTTAGATTTGCATGGATATAATTTTGAACTTCTTTATTTAATAATTTAACCACAGATTTTCGCAGATTTACATTCATTGGGTTAAAATGCTTCGACTCCGCTCAGCATGACAATTCTAATACTAACTGCTTTATTTTAACGGTTAATTTGTAGCGCTGTCAGGCTGAGCGGAGTCGAAGCATCTCAGTGTATTTAAGGCCTCTTATTCAAACATTTCTGCCCAACGAACGGCTTTTATTTCTTTTTCGTTGTATAGATCACTGATGGACTTTTTAACTTCTAGTTTTGGGTATAAATTAACTCCGATCAGCTTTATTTTCCCTTCTTCAATCCATTGCTGCTCTTCAATAGCATGATCGTAGATCTTTTTCTGGATAACTCCTTGCTTTAAAAGCTCAAGATAACCGCCTGCTTCCTCTATTTCAACAAATAAAGCCCATGACTTGTCTGCAATCTGTTGAGTGATATCTTCAATATAGTAACTCCCGTTAGCAGCATCTTCAAATACATTGATAATACTTTCGTAAGCTAATACAATCTGCTGCTTGAAAGAAATTTCTTCTGAGTTATCTGTACTTCTGTCAACAAGATAGTTGTTTGTAAAAACGGCATCTGCTCCACCAATCATTGCTGAAGCCAGTTCCAATGTAGAACGGATCAGGTTGTTTTCGTTGTCAGAAACGGCCTTATTTCTCAGGGAAGTCTCTGCAAAGATGTAAGGAACTTCATCCAGACCATATTCCTTGGAAAGTTGATTAAAAACCATTTTAAAGGCTCTTAATTTCGCCATTTCGAAGAAATAATTTCCCCCAACAGCAATTCTGAAGATTAATTTATTGAGAACTTCAGCGCCATATACTTCTGCCAGTTCTTTTGTTTTAGCCAAAGCAACTCCTAGCTGCTGATAGATGGCAGCACCTGCATTCTGATGCAGAGAAATATCTACACAGATACTTCTTTTAAATCCTTTTGCCAATAGCTCTTTTGCTAATTGATCGTCAATAGTAGCCTTTTTTTCATTAAAAACATCAATTAAAGAAAAATATTGGTCTTCATCCTGAGGGGTAATATGCCCTGCAAGCTCTTTATTGTTAACAAAAATGGTCTTCTCAGTAAGATTTTCTACATTCTGATCAAGTAAAAATGCAAATACTTCGTCTTCCAGACTTTCATGATATCTGGCTACCAAATGGGTACTTTCTTCAACTCTTGGCAGGTTTACCAAAGGTTTTTTAACCTCCGTATAGAAAGGTTTTACTTCTATTCCTTCCAGATTTTCTTTTTCCAGAATAAGGTAAATATCTTCTGTTTTAAGCTGTTTTTTTACTAAATTTTCCCAGTTTGGAAGTGTAGCTGTATTTGACATTAGTTTTGTTTAAGTTGTGAATTGTCTATGGTGAATTTTGCTCCGCAAGTGAATAGTACCCTTCAAACATCCCCAATTTACCATTCACTATTGACATTTATACCATTGTCTTATTTCTTAGCGACTTTCGTGCTGTCGACCACCAAAATGAAGATTTCTTCATTCGGTTTCTTCATGAAATAGTTTTCTCTTGCGTATTTTTCCTTTTCTGATTTGTTGTTCATCAGTTTTTTATAGAAGGCATCATTCTTTTCGTATTCTTTTTTGTAATACTCCAATTGATCTTCGTATTTATGAATCTCACCGTTCAGTTCGTTAATTACAAGAAATGAGGTTTTGTCGAAGAAAATCATCCATACCAAAAACAGACAGATCGT
The DNA here is from genome assembly GCF_001684955.1 of Chryseobacterium contaminans. Taxonomy (GTDB): domain Bacteria; phylum Bacteroidota; class Bacteroidia; order Flavobacteriales; family Weeksellaceae; genus Chryseobacterium; species Chryseobacterium contaminans. The sequence goes on from NZ_MAYF01000360.1 coordinate 15,203, forward strand.
AATGGTATACTTATTCAACACATATTTCTGGATAAGTTTGAATGTTTCAGAT
>NZ_MAYF01000361.1 GCF_001684955.1 Chryseobacterium contaminans
CAGGTCATCTTGCGTCTTAAAGCATTATGTAGGGAATTTTATTTGCGCCTTTGCGTTATCTAGTATTACAATAAATCATTCAAATTTCTGTCTCTTGAACATTTCCGGTTTATAGTTAATAATAAATACCCCACAAATAATTAATGCCGCCGCAAGGATAAATTTCATGGAGATCTGTTCATTCATAATCAGCCAGCCCAGGAATATGGCAATAATGGTATTGATATAAGCCAAAATAGAAACCTGCACCGGAGAAATCTTGGTTAAAGCATAGTGGAATGCAAAAAAAGCAGCTACAGAACCGAATACAGAAAGATATAACATGGCAGCAATACTTTTGAAAGTCCAGTTTCCGAAGTTATAATCCTCAGAAAAGAGGAAAGCAAGGATAACCTGAACGATTCCTGCAAAAAGGAACTGATAGAATAAATTTAAGGTGATATTTCCGCTTTGAATATTCAGTTTCTTAGTGAATATGGTTCCTGAAGCCCATCCTGTAATAGCACAAAACATGAAAATCATTCCCATTCTGTAATCCGGATTGGCAAGATCCTGCAACCCGTCCCAGAAAATGAAGAGAATTCCGCTAAAGCACATCAGGACTCCAAAAAAGGCACGTATGCTGAACTTTTGCAAGCCTACAGCCAGGCTTCCCAGAAATACAAGAATAGGAGAGCAGGCACTGATGAGTGAGGCCAGACTGCTTGAAACGGTTTCTTCCGCTACAGTAGTCATACCATTGGCGATCACCAGCATCAAAGAAGCAAAAACGATTTGATATCCTAAACTTTTCCACCCAATCCATTTGAATTCTTTTCTTGAAAGGAGGATAATAAGCATAATAATGGAGGCCAGGAACTGACGGATTCCTGCTACAAACCATGCCGGAATGGTTTCCACAGCAACACGAATAGCTAAAAAGGTAGTTCCCCAGACAAAAGCAACGGTGAGAACAGCGAAAATAAGTTTATAATCTTTCAAAGCAAATGAAGTGTAACAAGCAAATGTAGCGGTTTTTTACCGATGATAATGGATACAGTTGTGCTGATTTTGAATGATACAGATGGGAGGGAAGCCGGAGGATAGAAGAGGGAAGTTTATGGTAGACTTTAGGGAGATTGCATTATGAAAAGAATGATATTAGATTGTTCGGCAATAAACTTCCAGCTCCCAGCCTCCTAACTTCCAGCTTTATTTTTTATCTTTGAACATCTAATAAAAATTGAAGATGGTAGGTATTATTATGGGCAGTCAGAGTGATCTGCCGATCATGGAACAGGCTGCGAATTTCCTTAAAAGTCTGGATATTCCTTATGAATTAACTGTAGTTTCAGCACACAGAACACCGGAGAGAATGTTTGATTATGCAAAGACAGCACAGGAGAGAGGTCTTAAAGTGATTGTTGCAGGAGCTGGCGGAGCAGCGCATCTTCCGGGAATGGTGGCAAGCTGTACTACGCTTCCGGTAATCGGAGTTCCAATTTTGTCCAGTAATTCTATTGACGGGTGGGATTCTGTACTTTCAATTCTTCAGATGCCAGGCGGTATTCCGGTAGCAACCGTAGCATTGAACGGAGCATTAAATGCAGGTATTTTAGCCGCTAAAATCATTGGAAGCGGTAATGAAGAAGTTGCTACGAAACTTCAGAAATACCAGGATTCTTTGAAAGATAAAGTATTGGGAACAGTGGAAGATATCAAAGCACAGCATCCTAATCATTTTGATCAATAGTCTAAAGCTAAATTCAGTATATAAAAAGCCTCACTTTTCAGCGAGGCTTTTTGATTTTTAATGAAAACATATTGCTGCTTTGTTAATTAAAGAATCTGGAAATGGTGTAAAATAAAAACTCCCCCGCATTGGGAGAGTTTTGAATTATTCCTGAAGCATATTATCTCTTGTGTTCTTCTGAACGGCAATCGCGCCAAAAAGTGCCAGAAGGAAGGCAAAAGCATAAAATCCTTTTTCACTTGGAAGGATGGTGGCATTCCAGAGTCCGATGGCCAGCAATACAATAGAAGATAGGGTGGCAAACCAACAGATTCCATAATAAATATCTGTTACCTGGATGTTTTCTAATTTATCACGAACGGCTTTCTGTAATGAAACAACAGCAAATAAACCATATAGTAAGATCGTAAAATAGTAACCTTTCTCATTCAGCTGCATTTCTGCCCTGGCAAGCCCTACAATATAACCAATCATTCCTGCTCCCAATGCGACCCAAGAGGCTGCGACAAACGCATTTGATACTCTTTGTTTTTTCATGAATTTAATGTTTTGTTTAAGAAGCTAAATATATTCATTTTTTGTTAACATTATCACTATCATGAGAAAATATGGGAAAAATACGGAGGCTTGAAACGATGATTTCTATCTAAGGAAGTTGGAAATCACTTTTTAAAACAAAAAACTCCCCAAAACTGGAGAGCTTGTTATTATTGGATAATATATTCGTAATTATACTGAACGTAAGGATTTCCATTGGCTTCTTTTCCAACAACCTGAACCGGAAAGCCAGAGCTATTATATTGTATGGTGTACGTTATAGTCTGGTTTTGCTGCCATACTCCATTATCTTTATAGCTTATTTTTTCTACGAGATAATTATTTTTACTTAAGCTGTATGCCCCTCCCATCATAATTTTCAGATATTTATTGATATTGGTGTAAGGGTTGAATTTGTCATCATAAGAGAAATCCCTTTTATTGCTGTAGGTCATAGATCCACCCCATGTTGAAGTTTCAGATGAAATATTATTTCCATTATAGATATAGGTATCAGTGGCAGGATGTGAGCATTCAGGATCCTGGCAGAGTGTGGAAGAGGTCATCTGTCCGTTAGTATTATAAGTATACGTAACCGTTCTGTTGCCATCAGAATCAGCGTAGATTGCTTTAATACTTGTCAGCTGGTCTCCATTGTAAGTATAAGCAGAATAGTAATCTACCGTGCCATCCGGATTATAGTAAATAGTTTTTGCAGGCTTTCCTGTATTATCATATTCAAAAGTCGAAGTTCTGCCTTCTGAAATTGTTTTGATCAATTGCTTCTGATTATTATAACTCAAAGTTGAAACAGTGGTTTCAGGATTGGAAGGATTATCATAATAAACGGTTGTAACTTTACTCAATAATAGCTGAGGTTGTTCGGAAGGAAGATTAGTTCCTTCATTATCATCATTACTGCTGCAGCTGTTAAAGAACAGAGCTGATCCCATTATCCCCAGAAATAAATGCTTTTTCATGCTGTATTAAAATTTTTTGCAAAAATAAAGAATATGTTGAGGTTAGAGAATAAAAAGTCCCACTATTTCAAAATAGCGGGATTTTATCATATTTTTATAAATCTTAGTATCTGTAATACTCAGGTTTGAATGGTCCTTTTACATTTACTCCGATATTGTTTTTCTAATCCGGAAAGGTTTTTTACTTATTATTTTATAGTATAGATTTATAAATGGCTTCTCAATTAAATAAAAGGTAAATGAGCAGATTATATTTAGAAAAATGGCAATTATAAACATCAAAAACATATAGGTGGCTCCATTCAAAGTTTTTATATTATCAAAACCAATAAAGTAAAAAGTTGTGAATAACAAAATCCCGTGAATCAGATAAGTGCTATATGAAATCTCTCCTAGAAATTTTAAAAAATTGATTTTTAAAAAACCAAATAAATTATTACCTAAAGCAATAATAGTAAATGCTATGATCAGAAAAGTTTTGGAAAAATAATTACGACTACTTGAATCAAAAGACAGCCCTATAATTAAACAAAAAATGGCTGCAATTGAATATAGTTTATTGCTCAGTTTTATATTAGGATAAAAATAATGAATGATTGCTGGAATCATACCTCCTAAGAATGAGATCATATGGGTTAATCTAATTGTATTATGATTTATATATACTAAAATAAATAGTACCGATACAATGATAGAGATAACATTTTTGTTCTTTAACATAAGAGTTCCAATAATGGGAAGGGTAAAATAGAATAACCATTCATAAGGTAATGACCAAACTACACCAGCTAACATAAAATCAATATTGTAAGTTTGTCCAATAATTACCTTCCCTTTAATGTTGAACATATACCACTTTAAACACTGTGCTAAAAAAACATATAGAGTTGAATTTAAAATGAAATGATCTATAGCTAATGCGAAAAATATACAAATAGTGACAACACAAAAATATAAAGGGAACAGTCTGAAAATCCTGGAATATAATAGGTTTCTCCAAAAAACTAAATTCTGGCTTCCTGATTTTAAAAGTTTATTGGTAAATAGAAAGCTGGTAATCATAAAGAAAAATGCTACAGAACTTTCACCAAGATGTACAGCAAGATGATTTTTGGGTAATTCCCATATATTAGTGTTGAGATAATTTTTCCAAATTATAGAATGGTGAATAAAAACCCCGGTTGCTAGAAGTCCTCTAAAACCATCAATACTTTCAAAACGATTGGTGGCGGTCTTAAAATTGACAATCCTGGAAATAAAAAATCCAGAAATAAATATTGATGAGTAACAAATTAATATAAAGAGGTAGCTATCTATACTCATTAATTAAAATTTCGATAAATATGGTATAAAAAAAAATCCTTTGCAAGTGAATGCAAAGGATTTTTTATAAAAATTAAAATTTTTAGTATCTGTAATACTCAGGTTTGAATGGCCCTTTTACATCTACTCCGATATAAGCAGCCTGCTCAGGAGAAAGCGTTTCAAGCTCTACGCTTAATTTCTTAAGGTGTAAAGCTGCTACTTTTTCATCCAGGTGCTTAGGCAGCATATATACTTCGTTTTTGTAAGCTGCAGAGTTGTTCCATAATTCGATCTGAGCCAAAGTCTGGTTAGAGAAAGAGTTAGACATTACAAAACTTGGGTGACCTGTTGCGCATCCAAGGTTTACCAATCTTCCTTCTGCAAGGATGATGATCTCTTTTCCTTCTACAGTATAGATATCTACCTGAGGTTTCACTTCAGATTTAGTAGAACCATAGTTTTCATTTAACCAAGCCATATCGATTTCATTATCGAAGTGACCGATGTTACAAACGATAGCCTTATCTTTCATCTTAAGGAAGTGTTCACCTCTTACGATGTTGAAGTTACCGGTTGTAGTGATGATGATATCAGCGTTATCTACCACAGTATCTAATCTTTTTACTTCATAACCGTCCATTGCAGCCTGAAGTGCACAGATTGGGTCAATTTCAGTAACGGTAACAATAGAACCTGCACCTCTGAAAGAAGCAGCAGTACCTTTACCTACATCTCCGTATCCGCAAACTACCACTCTTTTTCCAGCCAACATTACGTCTGTAGCTCTTCTTACAGCATCTACTGCAGATTCTTTACATCCGTATTTGTTATCGAATTTAGATTTAGTAACAGAGTCGTTTACGTTGATAGCCGGCATTACCAAAGTACCGTTCTTCATTCTTTCGTAAAGTCTGTGAACTCCGGTAGTAGTTTCTTCAGAAAGACCTTTGATATCTTTTGTGAACTCAGGGTATTTATCAAAAACCATATTTGTTAAATCTCCACCATCATCAAGGATCATGTTCAATGGTTTTCTGTCTTCACCAAAGAATAAAGTCTGCTCAATACACCAGTCGAATTCTTCAGCATTTAAACCTTTCCAGGCATAAACAGGGATTCCAGCAGCAGCAATAGCAGCAGCAGCGTGGTCCTGTGTAGAGAAAATATTACAAGATGACCAGGTAACTTCAGCTCCTAAAGCTACCAAAGTCTCGATAAGCACAGCCGTTTGGATCGTCATGTGAAGACATCCTGCGATTCTTGCTCCTTTAAGCGGTTGAGATGGTCCGTACTCTTCACGGATTGCCATCAAACCTGGCATTTCTGCTTCTGCAAGAGTAATTTCTTTTCTTCCCCATTCTGCAAGGGAGATATCCTTAACTTTATAAGGAACGTATTGTGTTGTTGTACTCATATGTAATGAATAAATTTAAATTCAATTGATAACGAAAGGCAAAATTACAATTTATAATTAAGATAAAAAAACGACAAATCAATTTCATTATCATGAGATTAAACATGACTTAAAATTATTTAGTCTTAATATAAATAACTACTTTTATCTGATAAATACGATATTATGAATACTACCCATACAGAGAAAAAGGCCAAGCCTGTTGCACCTAAAGTAAAGGAATTGATTGAAAGATCGAAAAGTGTGATTCTGGCTACAGTAGATGCTGAAGGAAATCCTAATTCCAGTTATGCACCGTTTGTAAAGGTTGATAACACCTTTTATATTCTGGTTTCCTTTATGGCAAAACATACCAAAAATCTTTCGGAGGGAAGAAAAACGTCAATCATGTTTATCGAAGATGAGTCTGCAACCAAACAGATTTATGCCAGAGAGCGTCTGACCATTGAAGCTGGAATTTCCCAGGTTGAGAGAGATTCTGAAACGTGGGTAAATGTAATAATCAAACTGAAAGAAGCCCACGGAAAAGTAGTGGATGTTATTTCTGAAATGGGCGACTTTATTTTAATTGCTTTACACCCTGTAAAAGGTTCTTATGTAAACGGTTTCGGAAGTGCTTACTTTGTAGATTCCAGCCTGGAAATTATAGAGCATAGGAATGATGTGAACCATCAGTCTAAATAAGGAAGGAGGCTGGGAGAGGGAAGTTGGAGTTTCTAATGGGTAAGCTAATTAGGAAATCTACTTTTGAATAGATTCTTCAAAATAAGTTTATATTTACTTTTATTGACGAATATAAATTTCCATTTTCCGACTCCCATCTTCTGACTTTCTCGGTTTTCATTTCCAACTTTTTCCTTATTTTTACCCAATAAAAAAAGAATGCCCCTTTACAGAGATTTTTCAGATGATAATGCCACCATTCTGGTTTGGAAATATGATGAAAGCGAAACACTTGATATCAACGAATTGCTGGAACCTGAAAATGCTGAGAAAGTAAAGGATTATCATCCTAAAAAATTATTGGAAGTATTGATGGTCCGTAAGCTGTTGAAGGGTTTAAAACCAGATTCCAAGATTCTATACAAAGAAAGAGAACCCTTTCTTTCTCCTAGTGATGCGGAGATCTCAATCACCCATTCTTTCCCTTTTGCAGCCATTGCAATTTCTAAAAACAAAATAGGAATAGACGTTGAAAAATTCAATCCCAAGATTTTAAGAGTGATTGATAAATTCACCTATGAAAATGAAAGAGGGTTTATTCCTGAAGACAAAGCAGATACTTTCTATACCATTATATGGAGTGTAAAAGAAAGTATGTACAAGATCCACCATTCCAAATATTGGTCATTGAAGAAAAATTATGAAGTAAAGCCGTTTGAGCTGAAGCATCTTCATAAAATAAGCTGCCGTGTGTATGACGACCAGTTTTCAGACGAATTTAAAGCCAGAGTGGAGTTTTTTGATGATTACTGCTTTACGATTGTGGAGGAGTAGAATGCTTCTCACTTCTGTATTTTTCAATTACTTTTCGTTGTTCCTTAGCAACATCATAGATCAGTTCCAGGATATCATGAATGTTTTTAAGCTCCGTTAAATGGGAGATTTTATCAGGGTCTCTTCGGTCAACAATTTCATTTTCCTCAATTTCGGTTTTTCTTTTCAGAAGCATATCTTCAATGGAAGAGTCTTCCGGCTCCAGGCGGCTTTCCATTCTAAGCGCTTCGGTGATATCATCACCATTCAGTAACGTTGAAGTTTGCTGCATTTCTGCTTCAATTTTCCGGCTCCAGCTTTCGGCATCTATTTCAGGATATTGCTCATTACTTTTTGAATACTGAGACAAAGAAGCGGTATACGCTGTAATAAGATGCGAAGTAGCCACAAACTGATGTACCACTTCCAGTTTTTTCTGCTGGTTTTTAGGATCCGAAATCATTCTCTGAAAATTATCAGAGAGGTTGGCCAATGAAATGATGGCATTTTTTCGCTTTACCTTATAATCTTCAAGATCGAAATTTCCCTGTAGAAATTTAGACATTACACTCTGGAAATAGATGAGGTTATCTGCTGCAGATTTTTTCATCAGATCCAGGTTTTGGGTATGTTCCCAAACAGGCAATACAATATAAGAAACCGCAAATGCAATAATTCCTGCAATAGCCGTATCCAGAACCCTGTCTTTAAAAATAATATTGACTTTTCCGGGATTTAAAAAATTAAAACTAAGGAAAATATAGATCGTCATGAAAAGTACCGCCCAAAAATACCGTCCTTTCAAAAAACTGAAGCACATAATCATGCTGATGAGCAGAATGGCAAACAAAACACTATTGATGTGTATGAAATGCAGGATGATATAAGCAATTGTAGCCCCGGTAACCGTTCCGTAAAGACGCAGCAGGTTTCGCTGTTTAGTGATGGAGTAGGCCGGTTTTAGAATCGCTGTAATTGTGATTAATATCCAGTAGGTGTGTCCCAGTCCCAGAAAATCAAACATGGAAAAGAGATACCCAAGTAATAATGCTGTGGTAATTCTAATCGCATGGCGGAAATGAGAGGAGGATAATGAAATATTATTCCTTAAAACCTTAGAGTTCAGTTTCGGCTCATTAGGCATAAACTTTCTTAAGTCTAATCCGGTGGATAAACTTTTTGCCAGTTTTACATCCTGTGAAAATACTTTATAAATCTCATTGATCTCTTTGGTAATTTCATTGATACGCATTAAAATCTGGCGCAGGACCATGAAATTCTCCAGACTGTCCGGAGACAGCTGTTTATTCCTAAGCTCAAAATAATTATAGTTGAGATTCTTTAATTCCAGTTCAAGATTAAACATTGGCTTTGCCCTTGTTCCGCTTTGGAGTGCAATTCCGATATTGGTAATCTCTTCAGCCAAAAGATTCAGATAATCATGAATGTTAACCAGGATCATACTGTCTTCAAAGCTTTGCTGTAGTTTCTGATAGTCACTTTCAGAAGTCATCAGCTTTTCATGAAGGTCCATAGAATTCAGGAACATCAGCATTAATAAACGGCTGGTTGTGGTAGACTCGTTAACGATGGTTCTGGTTTTGAAAACCGTTTCCCTGGTATCTTCCTGAAGGTTTTTTATTTCAATCTGTTTAGCAATAACCTGGGTGGTAAGCTTGTCAAAATCAGGGTTTTTCTGATAATAATTCGCTTTGATCTTTAGAAACTCGGCCAGTTGAAGATAGTTTTCACCAATCATCTGCCCCGCGAGTTTATAAGGTCGGATGGTGGTCACCACAAGGAATATCAGCAAAAACCAGATACATCCGCAGGTGAATATCAGCAAGCTTTTAAAAATATTAGCTCCGGTAAGATGGCCATCAATAAAGATAGCGAGTACTACAAGAGATAGTGAGCCTACCGCAGCCAATCTTTGGCCATACACCCCGATTAAGGAGAAAAACATACCGAAGATAATGATCTCAAGGAGAACCAGTATCTTAAAATTCATCACCAGACTTGCGATCAATGCAACGAAGACAAAACAGCAAATGGCAAATGCTAAGGCATTTCTTCTTCTGATGAACGGCCCTGGTTGGTCAGTAAGGGCAACAAAGCTGGTTCCGAGAGGAAAGAGGAAGTATTCTTTTAAAATACCAAAGTGGGCGAGAACTAAACAAGGGAGAACAGTAGCTAATGTAATTCTGATTGCAGAATACAGATACTGACTGGTTACAAATTTTTTTAGCTCCGCCGAATAGTTCATACTACAAAAATAGCTATTGAATTTAACAAAATCGCCATAAAGGATAGACTTTTGTAAACTTAAATGTTATATTTTTTTAATAATGATAAAAAGCCTTATCCTGAAAGATGAATTTTTGCTTTACAAAGTAAAATCTGCATATTTTTGGAGCAATTGGTGAGCACAGCGAATTGGCGATTCATCATTTACTCTTTCATCTTTTCAAATTTATATTCAACCATGCTATTCTGCCAGTCTTTTTTATATCCTATAAGTTTGTCTCCTTTTAATTGTAAGCGAAAACCTTCTAAAAAGTTGCCTTTTGGAATTTTGGAAGAGTAGGAGAGAGCAACCCGGCCTGCCGAATCTATTTTCCATTTTGCCTGAATACGTGATGTAACGTCTTCACCACAGCTATTTACATTTTTTTCGGTGAAAATAACATCCTGATCCCTGAAATTGAGAACCAGATGAATCATATGGCTGGCGCAAGGGTTATACTCATTGGTTTCTGCACAAACATTTCCGATAAGGGCTTTGAAGCTTTTACCTTTTAAAACAGTCTGAGAACAACAGAGCTGGAAGCTGGCCAGAAGGAAGGTTAAACAGAGTAAGTATTTTTTCATATTTGTGTAATGGCTATTAAAAAAGCCTCATGCAAATTGGATGAGGCTTTATATAATTGTTAAATGTATTAACGGTCGTTATTGGATGTTTCTTCACCAATGTTCCAGGTAAGACCGAAACGAAGGGTATTGTCCAACGCTGTATTCACTTTAGACATATTGATCAGGTAAGAAAGATCCAGCCCGAAAGAACGATACTTCAATCCGATACCTGCAGTTGCGAATTGTCTTGCTCCCTGTTCTTCACTTTCATGGAAGTAACCTCCTCTTACCGAGAAAGCATTGTCATATGAATATTCTAAAGCACCACTATACATGATACTGTTCGGGTTTTTGAAGGATTTTCCGATACCAGCTATTGGACCTACGTTTGGAATTTCATATTTAGGTCTTCTGTACGCGTCTACTCCTACATATTCAGATCCCGGTACCAAAAGTTTTGAACCTTCTACAGAGATTCCGATTCTGTTCAGGTCATCCAGATACATATCATATCCCACCCCTAATCTTGCCATGGTAGGAAGATAGGATCTTGATTCTTCATTTCCGGTATAATCAAGTTTTGGACCCAGGTTTTGTATGGCCAAACCTGCATTTAATTTACCATCATATCCTCCGAAACTTGAGAATCTTTCAGAAGTATAGTATGCTGAAATATCTACAGCAAAAGAGTTTGCTGCTTTAAGTGTATTATCTGTATTGAATCCTCCGGCTAAGTCTGAACGGATAAATCTACCGGTTACAGCCATGGAGTAGGAATCAGAAAGTTTCAAACCATACGCCACGTCAATGGAGAATTCATTAGGTTTTGATACCCCGTTTGAAGTAACTTCATTACCTACTAACTGAGTAAGGTCTACTTCACCCATATTGAAGTAATAGATACTTGCGGAAATTGTGGACCTTTCATCCTGTCCAAGGAATTTATGGAATGCTCCGTATAGCAAGAATACATCATTGGTAAGTTTTCCCATATAGGGTGTATAGGTAAGACCTACGGAAGAACTTGTTCTGCTGAAAGGATATTTGGCTGCATTCCAGAATTGTGAAAATGCATCAGGAGAGGTTACCACCCCTTGATCTCCCATACCTCCCGCTCTTGCATCTGGTGCAATTCTCAGGAAGGGAGCTCCGGTAAGTACAGGGTTTATTTGTGAATAGCCTAGAAAACCAGCACTTAACCCAAGTCCTAAAAGCAGTTTAGTAGTTAAATTCATATGTTGTCTTTTATATATTATCAGTTTTTTATAAATTTTATTGTCTATGTGTTACTCAATTATTTCAAAAGTACCATTTTTTCTACAGCTGTGGCACTTCCTTTGCATTTTTCTTGGTTTTGGCTTTTTGCAAATATCTTAAAAATATATGTACCTTTTGCAACAGTAGCACCAAAATCATCTCTTCCATCCCATTCTATAGCTTGGCGCGGGGTTCTATAGCCCTGAAGGAACGGTTCTGCAACTACCGGTTGAGATAAAGTTCTTACTAATCTTCCGGTGATGGTATAAATCTGTACATTCACATCCAGGATATCATCACAATTGTGTTCAAACTGGATATATGTTTTATTGGTAAATGGATTTGGCCAGTTTAGCGGACGGTTGATCGTCAGATGTTGGTCAGATTCATCTTTAACCTCAAAATTTAACGTTGTAGTTGTCGAATTATTGTTTATATCCCAAACTTTAAATGTTAATTGGTGTTGCCCCACTGGCAGATTTCTGAAAGGGTAACTTACATTTCCTTTTTGATATTCAGCAAGGCTTGGGTTTAAGCATCCGTTTCCTTCTCCCGGAGAGTAAAAATCGTTCAGGATAATTGTATTGATCACCTGGCCATCTAAATATACAGTAATATCATGGCCTACCCCTGATCCGGCAGAGTTAATTCCTGTATCATCAGTAAGACAAGCCAGAAGCATTGGATTCTGATTGGTAATTCCACCATCTGCGAAATTGGTGTTGTTCATGTATAGTTTTACTTTTGGCGGCTGGTTGTCATTAATTCCGTTAGGGTTAATATCTCCCACCTGAACAGGTTGATTATTGAATACATCGGTTACCTTATTATCTGCATATCCTAATATTCTTCCTTCCCCCACAGCATAATTGATATCTTTAGGGACATAGAATTCTGCCGTGAAAACACCGTTTACAGCTAAACCTGAAGCTTTTACGATTGCACTTCCTTCTTCAGTATAATTAAGGACAGCATGTCCCCAGTTATTATTATTCAGTGTTTTTTTATTCAGCCTTTTATCAAAAATATTAATAGTTACCCTTCCGTTGAATGTAGTATTTAAAGTTCCGTTAGGATTATTGATGTGGCCTTTTACTTTAACAAAGTCAAGCCCTCTTATCAAGCCCGGAACAGGAGTTTCAATATCATCAATGGTCAATAACCTTTGAGGTCGGCTCAATTTCATAGCAGGATCTCCTAATAGATTTACTCTAAGGTGATTAGGATTGCCTCCTGTCTCTTTTTTTGCATTCAGATGAGCGTAGCCTAAAGTATTAAAATCATCATTTGTTAATTTAAATATATTTTTGGTGAAAGTATCTGTAAAGCTTCGTCCATAGTCAATGGCTATAGCACGGCTGGAGGTAATCATCGTAGCTGGGCCTCCCTGCTTTAGTTTTATAAACTGTTCACCGGCAGAATTGGTTGATGGTTCATCCCATAATGTAAATTCACAGGTTATGGTAGATATAAACGGAAATCTGCTGTATACATTGGAGAAATTATTAGAATTCTGGATCTCGGTACTGGTTAATACTCTTTCCTGAGCCCAGCCATTGATTCCTCCATGTCCAAAATAAAACAGATATAAACTGTTCCCTATGCTGTTAGAAATGGCTTGGTTTACTTGTGGATATCTTGGCCCTCCTGCAGTACTTTGCATTGTAAAAGCATCCTGATACAGTTTTTTTACATTGTATTCTTTTAATGTCTGTACGCCTGGTTGTTCAAAAACATTTACCAGTGCATTATTCATCACATTATGGAAAGGACTTCCTCCTTCTTCGTTATCATCTACAACAAAATCAAGCTTCATTCTCCAATCTCCAAAAGGACTGGATTGCCCCGGAAGCGCATTATAATAAGCCAGAGTTTTATCAATCATATTGGCAGCCTCTGTGCTATTGGCAGCTGGGATTCTTCCTACAGGAACATTGGGTAGATTATATAGTATGCTGGACCCGGTCTGGGGCTGAGTCATGGTAATATAGTCATCTGTAACGAAAGACTGTACATAATCTGAAGAATGTTCACTCTGATAAGCCGAAACAATATTGTTATTATTTGGAATTCTATTCTTATAATCATAAGAAGCGTCTCCAAGAATAAATACATATTTAAGCCTTCCTTCCGGAGTATTTAATTTTGTAACGAAATCTCTAACGGCAGTAATATCTTTACTTCCGTTTCCAAATTCTTCATAAACTTTATTAACGTCTACAATCTCTACCTTATAATTATTTTTTGTCTGATGATAGTTGGCCAGCCTTTGTGCTTGTCCCATCAATTCAGGTACAGTAAGAATAAGATAATCTATATTGCTGATTGCTGAAAGATTCTGATTGGCAATTCTTCCTACAAACTGTGGCGTGAAAGCAGCATCAGCACGGAAAGCAACAAATTCATTGTTGAAATTCTGATCAGCAGCCGTATAAGCAAAATTAAAAGAACCTGCTCCGGCCTTATTCACTCTTCTGTTGGCGTTAGTAATATCTGTAACATCCCATACCTGTTCCAGGCTGGAAGCATTGGAAATACTGAATCCGTAATTTGTATTACTTCCGCTTACAATAGAATAGTCTCTGAAATTCATCTGTGAACCATTGAATGCCAGATTCTCTTTGTATTGTACTTCAAGGTAATCAAAATAGAAAGTTCCATTAGGATTTGTAGAAATATCCGGAGTGTATTTCAAGGTAATCTGATTTCCCGTCTGATTGGTAATAGTTCCGTTATACCTCATAGGGTAGAACATATACGAATAGGTGGGTTCATCAATTGGAACCTTTTCATGGAACGGGTTAAGATTATTGATTTTAATATCAATAAAATTCTGCTGTGAACGGTATCCTATAACCTGTGACCTGTATTTTATAACATCCGTAGGCTGCATGGGAGAATTGGTCGTCAGCGTGATGGTTTTTTCAGTACTGAAAGGAGTCTCTTCTACCCATATTCTTCCTACTTTCAATAGATTGGTCTGGTCATTGTTGATGACCTGATAGCTGTCGTATCGGGTAATCAATTGAGCAGGTAAGTTCCCGTCTATCGTAGCGACTCTTTTTCCTGCGCCTTTATCAAAATTGATATAATAATAGGAAAAGTCATCATATATATTTTTGAGGTTATTGCTGGCATCTGATCTCGTTTCTCTTCTTTTAAACCCATTTCCATTGTTGGTATCATAAAGATTATATCCGTTTGGCCCCTGAGCATAGAATAAAGCATAGTCACTATCATTCCAGACTCCGTCATCTTCACCCACTACCTGAATGGCATTTTCCTGTAAAGAATTATATCGTGGGTCCTGATTGAATTCCGGAAGCATAATTCCTCCGTTTCCATAAATTCTCATATTCTTAGGATTTACAGAAGCAGGATTAATTCCATTGTCTCTTAAAAACTGTGCTGTAATTTTAAATATTCCGGATTTGTCAACCTTTATTTTGTAAAAGTTTCCGCTGGCAAGGGGATTATCAGTAGTACCTATTTTATTAACGCCTCCATAAGCATTAATGGGAGTAGAGGCTTCAGAAACATTAAAAGAAGATAGCCTCAGAACGCCGCTTTTGGTCTTTTTGAACAGCCCCACGCTAATACTGGCATATCTTTCTCCATCTAATGTATAATAGGTAACTTCAGCAATATCACGGTCAGGAAGCC
>NZ_MAYF01000362.1 GCF_001684955.1 Chryseobacterium contaminans
AGCAGGAATTCTGATGATCGGATATCTTCTGTCTAAAGGAGAAAAAGCAAATTCTCTCATCAATTGGAAAAAGAACGCAATTACCGGAGTACTTATCCTTACCGGAGGAACGGGTTTAGTAGCGTGGGGCGAACAGTATGTAACGGCTTCTGAAGCTGCAATTTCAATTGCAACGGGACCTTTCTGGTTTATTGCTATTGACAGGAAAAACTGGAAGTATTATTTTTCGGATAAGTTCATTCCGATAGGTCTGGTGATTGGATTTATAGGATTGGTCTTTTTCTTAAAAGGAAGTGTTAATTCACATGCGGCACATGCTGCTGTTGATCCTCAACTTCGTATTACTGCTTTTATTGTATTAGGATTAAGCTCTATTGCATGGGTTCTTGGATCTTTGTATTCCAAAAAAAATCCGGCCTCTCAATCTACTTTTATGAATATTGCCCAACAACTTATTGTGGCAGGAGCAGCCGCTTTTCTTATTGCCTTATTCAGAGGGGAATGGACTGATTTTTCGGTCTCTACAGTACCAGTCTCAGCCTGGGCAGGCGTTCTGTTTTTGATCTTCTTTGGATCGATAGTCGCTTATTTGTCGTACATTTGGCTGTTGTCCGTGAAACCCGCTGCTTTGGTGAGTACCCATACTTACATTAACCCTATTGTTACGGTTATTGCAGGATGGATTGTGGCCCATCAAAGTATCAATGGAGGCCAGTTATATGGTTTGGCAATCATATTGCTGGGAGTACTGCTGACCAATGTCACCAAGTATTTCAAGCTTTCAAAACGGTCAAAGGTTAAACTCAGAAGAGTGAGAAGATTTTTTAACAGGACAGGCAAAAGATATCAGCCTATTTAATAGTATAATATCAGAATGATAGAAATCAGAAACATTTCAAAAACATTTCATCAGAAAAAACAGGCCTTTAAGGCATTGGATCAGGTGAGTCTCAATATAGATAAAGGAGATATTGTGGGGATCATAGGATTCTCCGGAGCAGGGAAAAGCACCCTTATCCGTACCGTTAACCTATTGGAAAGACCAGATGAAGGACAGATCATTATTAATGGAAAAGATTTTACTCAATTAAGTTCAAAGCAGCTTGCTGAGGAGCGTAAAAAAATAGGAATGATCTTCCAGCATTTTAACCTTCTTTCTTCAAGAACTGTTTTTGATAATGTGGCCCTTCCACTGGAGCTGGATCATAACAGCAAAGATCAGATAAATAAAAAGGTTAATGAATTACTTAAAATTGTAGGTCTTGAAGATAAAGCCAATGATTATCCCAGGAGTCTATCAGGGGGGCAAAAACAGAGAGTAGCCATTGCAAGAGCTTTAGCCAATGACCCTTATCTTCTCCTTTGTGATGAAGCTACCAGTGCTCTGGATCCGGTAACCACCCAGTCTATTTTACAGCTGTTAAGAGATATTAACCAGAGATTAGGAATTACCATCCTTCTCATTACTCATGAAATGGAAGTTATCAAATCTGTTTGTAACCACGTTGCCGTAATCGACAAAGGAAAACTATTAGCCAAAGGAACTTTAAGTGAGATCATTTCTAACCGGGAAAATCCGGTGATCCAGCAATTTATAAATTCAGACGTCATGACCCTGCCACAGGAACTCAATATCAGACTGCAGAAAGAGCCACAGGATGGTTTATTTCCATTGGTCGAAATAGAACTTAACGAAAACATCAGCGTTGAACAAATTCTTTCAGCGTTATATAATGAACATAAAATCCCATACAAACTTTTGAAAGCAGATGTAGAATATTTTGGGAATTCTAATTTTGGTAAACTACTTTTGCAACTTCAGGGAGAGGCTGAAGAAAACCAAAAAGCCATCTATTATTTTAATCAGAATAAAATTCAAAATACAGTAAAAGGATATGCTTAGTGATGCGGTACTTGCCCTTTTGGCAAAAGGAACCTGGGAAACGGTTTATATGACATTTGTGTCCGGATTTTTTGGATTTGTGCTGGGACTTCCGGTTGGGATCTTTCTATTTTTAACAAGAAAAGGACAACTGTTGGAAAATGCAGTTTATCACAGGGCATTATCCATTATCGTGAATATTTTCCGTGCCATTCCTTTCATTATTTTAATTGTGTGGATGATTCCTTTTACAAGAATTTTAGCGGGAACATCTATTGGAGTTAATGCTGCATTGGTTCCATTAAGTGTTGGAGCTGCTCCATTTATTGCCAGATTGGTTGAAAACAGCCTTATTGAAGTTCCTCACGGATTAATTGAAACAGCAAGAGCATTAGGAGCATCACCTTTTCAGATCATCAGAAAGGTTTTACTTCCTGAAGCACTTCCTTCATTAATTAATAATGCTACCATTACCTTAATTACATTAGTAGGGTATTCTGCTATGGGTGGTGCTGTAGGTGCCGGCGGATTAGGGCAGGTAGGATATCAGTACGGATATATCGGTTATGATATTGTGATCATGAACACTGTTCTCATATTGCTTGTTCTTTTGGTATTTATCATCCAGTTTATGGGAGACAGATTGTCTAAGAAGTTTGACCATAGATAAGTTTGAGGGATCTAGGGTTTTAGAGTAAATGAGATGTGAACGAAGGAGTTCTGTACCCTTTATACATATTATTAAAAAGAATAGAATGAAAAAAATAAAGATTTTAGGTTTAATAGCTGCCGGAGTATTGCTTTTCAGTGCCTGTTCAGGAAGAAAGGACGATCCGAATTTTATCAGGGTCGGAATTACCTACGGGCCGGAACAGGAAGTGGCTGAAGTAGCAAAAAAAGTAGCGAAGGAAAAATATAACCTTGAAGTGGAATTGATCCCTTTCAATGATTATGTAGTTCCCAATGAAGCCTTAATGAACGGTGATATTGATGCCAATGCCTTTCAGCACGCCCCTTATTTAACCGAACAATCAAAACAACGAGGTTATAATCTCGCTATTGTAGGAAATACCTTTGTATACCCTATTGTAGCCTATTCTAAAAAGATTAAAAACCTTAGTGAGCTGCAAAACGGAAGCACCATCGTTATCCCTAATGACCCTACCAATGGAGGGCGTTCCCTACTTCTGTTACAGAAAAACGGTTTGCTGAAACTAAAGGCAGGAGTTGGTTTACTTCCAAAGGTGACTGATATTACAGAAAACCCAAAACAATTGAATATTATGGAGATTGAGGGGGCACAAATCCCAAGGGTTTTGGACGACAGGGATGTTGTAGTAGGAATCATCAATAACAATTTTGCCGCACAGGCCGGATTGGATTCAGAAAAGCAGGGAGTATTCAAAGAAGATAAAGATTCTCCTTACGTAAACCTTGTTGTAGCAAGACAGGATAATAAGAACACCCAGAAGGTTAAAAATTTTGTAAAAGCATACCAATCCGACGAAGTGGAAAAGAAAGCCCTTGAAGTATTCAAAGGTGGTGCTGTAAAAGGATGGTAATCATTTTTGAGCGTTGGAAAATATGAGAATTTCGGAGTGCGAGATACGAGGATGGGGTTATTATTTCTTTACTCCTAATTGACGATTCACTTGCGAAGCAAAATTGACCATTGACATGTAAGGTCTCTCTGTCTATCATCTATTATCTCCCACCTCTTATCTCTCACATCACATTTCTACCCAGCAATAAATAACAAGCTGTCAGCAATTTTGCAGGCAGTTTTTTTTTGCTAAAAATTTATTTTCTCAATTTGAGATAATATAAAAATTTTGTTTATTTTTGTTTCAATCCAATAAAAAGGCAATATGTTAAAGAAAACCGCCATTGTAAGTTTATTCACCCTTATTTCTGTTTCTTATATGGCCCAGAATACTACTCCCGTTTATTTAGATGAATCAAAACCTGTAGAAGAACGTATCAAGGATGCTCTTTCCAAAATGACACTGGAAGAAAAAGTAGCTATGCTTCATGCACAGTCGAAGTTCAGCTCTCCCGGTGTTCCTAGATTAGGAATTCCTGAGTTCTGGACTACTGACGGTCCTCACGGAGTACGTCCGGAAGTCATGTGGGATGAATGGGATCAGGCCGGATGGACCAACGACTCTATCATCGCCTACCCTGCTTTAACCGCTTTATCTGCAACATGGAATAAAAAAATGTCCTGGAATTATGGTAAAGCATTGGGAGAAGAAGCCCGTTACAGAAAAAAAGATATTCTTTTAGGACCTGGAGTTAACATCTACAGAACTCCATTGAATGGAAGAAATTTTGAATATATGGGAGAAGATCCTTATCTGACTTCAAAAATGGTAGTTCCTTATATCAAAGGAGTACAATCTAACGGCGTGGCGACTTCTGTAAAACATTTTGCATTGAATAATCAGGAGATGTTCCGCCATACCAGCAACGTAAATGTAGATGACAGGGCACTGTATGAAATTTACCTTCCGGCTTTCAAAGCTGCTGTTATCGAGGGAGATTCCTGGACAATCATGGGAGCTTATGATATGTATAAAGGTCAGTATGCCAGCCAGAATCAGTATCTTTTGAATGATATCCTGAAAAAAGAATGGAATTATAAAGGAGTTGTGGTTTCAGACTGGGGCGCAGTAAACAATACCGAACAGGCCATCCACAACGGATTGGATCTTGAATTCGGATCATGGACCAACGGTCTTTCTGCCGGAACTAAAAATGCCTATGACAATTATTATCTGGCTAAACCTTATCTTGATCTGATTAAAGCAGGAAAAGTAGGTACCCAGGAGCTTGATGATAAGGTAACCAGACTTCTTCGCCTTGCCTATAAAACCACGATGAACAGAAATAAGCCCTTCGGGAATATTGCTTCTGAAGAACATAAAGC
Source organism: Chryseobacterium contaminans (assembly GCF_001684955.1). Classification (GTDB taxonomy): domain Bacteria; phylum Bacteroidota; class Bacteroidia; order Flavobacteriales; family Weeksellaceae; genus Chryseobacterium; species Chryseobacterium contaminans. Next base: position 4,812 of record NZ_MAYF01000362.1, read on the forward strand.
TGTAGCTAAAGAAATTGGAGAAGAAGGAATTGTTCTGTTAAAAAACCTAGGAAACATCCTGCCTATCGACATTAATAAAGCTAAAAAAATTGCTGTTATTGGCGAAAATGCCATCAAAATCATGACAGTTGGCGGTGGTTCTTCCTCATTAAAAGTAAAATATGAAACCCTTCCATTAGACGGAATAAAATCCAGATTTGGAAAACAGTCAGAGGTACAATATGCCAGAGGATATGTAGGAGACATTGGTGGAGAATATAATGGTGTAAAATCCGGACAGGATTTAAAAGATAGCCGTTCTGAGGCAGAACTCTTAAACGAAGCCGTAGAACTTGCAAAAAAATCTGATTACGTCATCTTCGTTGGTGGATTGAACAAAGCTGACTTCCAAGATAGTGAAGGAAATGACCGAAAAAGCTACGGCTTGCCATACAATCAGGATAACTTGATTACCGCATTAGCCAAAGCAAATAAGAATCTTGCTGTAGTTCTGGTTTCCGGAAATGCTGTAGCAATGCCTTGGATAAAAGAAGTTCCAACCGTTTTACAGGCATGGTACCTCGGTTCTGAAGCAGGAAATCCTATTGCTTCAATCCTGGCGGGTGATGCCAATCCATCAGGAAAACTTCCATTTACATTTCCTGTAAAACTTGAAGATAATTCAGCTCATCAGCTTGGAGAATATCCTGGTCAGAAAGATGAATTGGCTGCAGGAAAAGGGAAAGATCAGAAAAATCCGATCAATATCACTTATAACGAAGGTATTTTTGTAGGATACCGTTGGCATGATACCAAAAACATCAAACCTCTTTTCAGCTTCGGGCACGGATTGAGTTATACCACTTTTGAATTTGGAAAAGCTAAAGCAGACAAAACCACCCTATCCCAAAACGATACCATCACTTTTACTGTAACCGTTAAAAATACAGGAAAGAAAGCAGGAGCCGAAGTGGCCCAGCTTTACATTAGTGATCTGAAATCATCTGTACCGCGTCCTGCCAAAGAATTGAAAGGTTTTGAAAAGGTATATTTAAATCCTGGTGAACAAAAAGAAGTGACTTTCACGATTGACAAATCTGCTTTAAGTTTCTTTGATGCCCAAAAACACGACTGGGTAGCTGAACCTGGAGATTTTGAAGCTTTAATCGGGAATTCTTCAGACGCCATTAAAACAAAAATAAAGTTTACGTTGAAATAGTAAAGGATGGAAGATGGATGCATGAAGATGGAAGTTACTATTTGACGGCTAACTAATCTATCTATTAATTTTGTAGAATTTTGAAGCAGGTTTCTTTTTGAAGCCTGCTTTTTGTTTCTCTCGCGGATCAGACTGATTAAGCGGATCTTTACATCGATCTGCATAATTCGCGAAGTCTGCGTCAGCTTAAATTATTAAACCATTAAGAAAAATAAAGATTGTAAGAGAAGTTAAGCCTCATCAAAAATGAATGAAAAAGCTGCTTACTAATATCTTCAGCTATTTCCTTAACTATTCTTAAAACTTAAAAACTCTTAATGGTTCAAATTTTATAAAATCTCTCGCTGATTAGGCTGATAACGCAGATTTTTTAGATAAAACGCAAAGAAAATTTGTTGAATCGCTTTATTCTAAGGGAGCTAAGAAGTGCGACAAGTCGCTGATGAAGCAATATGATTAACCATACGCTTAATCAAAATCGATGGCAAATCGATTACTCTCTTAGCTTCCTTACAATATAACATCAGAATATTTTAAATCTTTGCGTTAGAAAAGCTCTCCGTAATTCAAATTTTAAAAATCTCTCGCAGATTAAGCTGATGACGCAGATTTTTTTGAGTGTATATTTATTTCATTATAAAAAATTGGAACATTGCAGTAAGTAAAAAGCAGGTCTCAAACTGAAACCAGCTTTTATATTTAATTTATTTACTATTTCTTTTATTTTCCTCCACCAGCGTTTTTCTCAACATCCGTTTTGGTGTTTTCTTTCACCTTCTGGTTTCCGAAACGTTTTACAAACGTTACATTCACCCCGTACCAATCCCATAATTCATATCTTCTTACTGTTCCTCCCTGATTGTAAGTGATATCATCAGAATAAGGTCTTTTGAAAATATTCATCAGCTGTATACTGGCTTCCATTTGTGTTTTGGGGAATATTTTGGTAATAGAGATATTGTGAAATACATTGGTATTATTAGCCTGCGTATTTCCATTATTCTGATTGGAGATTTCCATCCACGCACTCACGTTAATATTCTTGTTGAACAAATTCGTGTAAGAAAGATTGGCAGAGCCGCCCCAATAGTTAATATAAGCTTTCCCTCCAATATCATTCTTTAAATTAAAATCATGATTGTCTATATAGTACCAACCAAATCCGACATTCAGATTCAGCTTATTTTTAAGAAAATTCTGATTGGTATTGGCAAAAATGTAATATTTTTCAACTCTTCCATTAAAGTTTCCGGGATACGACACATTTCTTCCACCTTCACTGGAATAAGTGGTCCAGTAATCCTGATTGGTATACATGTATCTTGCAGAAATAAAATACTTTTTCAGAATTCCAAACTTCAGGTAGAGCCTGTCGTTAGGGTTAGGATTCAGGTCCATATTTCCTCTGGAATACGTTCCGTCAATAGATGGAGTTAAAAAAGGATTGAACTCCGAATACCAAGGTCTCCATATTTTGCGGTCGTAAGTAAGGCTCAGGTCGTATTTATCTGAAAAACTATATTTCAGCAATAAATTGGGAAGAAAAGTCCCATAACCGTCTTTTCTTTCAGTTCCGGCTACATCCTGTCGTATTTTAAAATCAATATATTCATATCGAAGTCCGATTCTGGTTTCCAGCTTTTTGAAAAAAGTTTTGCTATAGTTGGCATATACAGAAGTTATATTATCCTCATAATGGAATTTATCCCTTGTAGAAAGCCCTGCATATTCGGAAGTTCCCAAGCTGTAGCCATACAAATTATTAGGAATAACATGGTTGTTAAATTCTGTCTTTCCCCCTACTTCAATAGTTCCCCAGGATTTTCCTAAAGGCTGTGTATAATCTACTTTCAGGTAATAATTACGCATCTGGGAATTGTTGATGGATCCTATTTCCTTAATCTTAGGGTCGTTTACAATGGTTTTATTGATGAGTTGATTATTATCATTCCCGGAATAATTGGTTCCCAGATTAATATCCAGAATCCTGTTTTTTTCTTTATCATAATACTTATAAAAAGCATTGGTTCCCAGGTTACGGTAAAAACCATCAGCAGTTTGGGCCTGATGATAATTTATAAAATCTTTTTTATTATCATCATACTCTCTTCCGTCAGTATTAGACCATGATAAGTTTCGGCTTTGGTAATATTCCATAACAAGCCCGATATTATTTTTATCATTCAATTCAAATTCAGAAGTTGAGGAAAGTGACGGGGTTTCACTTTTGGAAATGGTTTCATAGCTTAAATCTCTGTTCAATTTTTCGTCAGCATAAAACATAAGATTACTGGAGCCTTTTTGTACATAATTATTATTGGCATAACTACCAATCAGGGTTTGAGTAAATTTCTTCTTATGATAATTCAGGTTGAAGTTAGAATACTGTGTATTTTTTGTACTATGCCTGTTGCTTAGTGAAATACTTCCTTTCAATCCTTCATCATCACGTTTCTTCAGAACAATATTAATAACGGAACCGGTAGCTTCATATCTTGAAGACGGGCTTGTAATGACTTCAATTTTCAAAAGATTATCTGCCGGAATCGTTTTAAGATATTCCTTCAGTTCTTTTCCTGTAAAAACTGATTTTCTGTCGTTGATATATACCGTTACCGACTGCCCTTCCGCTTTTATGGCATCACTGTTATCAATACTTACAAGAGGGGTCATTCTCAAAACATCCCATGTTGTATTTCCTGCTACAATAGCACTATTGGCTACATTAAAAACAGTTCGGTCTACTTTAGACTCTACTGTAGGTTTTCTTGCCACAATGGTTACCGCTTCTATCTCTTTTGAATTGCCTTTTGTAGTATCCTTCACAACCGGAGTCTGAGTCTGCGTAAATGCCAAAGAACCCGTTAATAGTGCGATAGGAAATAATATTACTTTCATGTGAAATCTTAGTTTTACCTATAAGACCACTATACCGTAATATTTGTTACATCGGAAAAATTAAAGAACAAAAATAAATCTCTATGTTTTAACACTTTACATTTTCCACATTTAGGGAAAATTTAAAAAAATAACATTTATTAAGAAATGATAAATAATCAAATACATTTATTTATAAAACATACATAATAAATTGATCATGATAATAATTTACATTAACTAAACTTTAACATATTTATTTTCAATTTTACCTGTAAAAAAGTTTCTATATTTCAATAATCAGCTCCTTTTCATAACCATTATATTTCTCATCAATATATCCATGAGGATTACAAATGATTTCAGTCTTTCCAATCTTATATCTGGAAGGAGAATGAATATGGCCATGAATCCAGTACAAAGGCTGATGCTCAGTAATCATATCCTCCAGATTGGAAGCATAAGCGGACGTCAACGGATCTTCTTTATAATGTTCTGGTACAGATTGAATACTGGGAGCATGATGGGTAACAACAATATTTTTAAGCCCTTTTGAAACTTCAAGACTCGCCTGTAGCCAAACTTTTGAAAGTTGATGAATTTTGAAAGTATCTATGGTTCTTAATTTTGAATAAGAAGGATCACGAGTAATTTTTTTATAGTCATTCATCTTAGGCTGACAGATCATCCCATACTTCACCGGATTTCCAAAAAATTGAAAAATCAGTCCATAAAGTAGCTCCATGAAAACGTACACCTTCAATATCCACATATGAATTTTCAAGTACAAAAACATTGGAATTTTCAGCCGCATTTTGAATTTTATGCAGGTTCTTTGGATATGATCCTTTATAATATTCATGATTTCCTAATATATAAATGACCGGTTTATCAAAGATTGTTTCTTTGACCCATTCTATTCCTTTAATTCCGAGATTAATATCGCCGGCAAGCACCACAATATCCGCATGATCAAAACATAAATCAGTCCTTCCAAATTCCTGATGAAGATCGCTAATGATTTGTATTCTCATGCTGCAAAAGTAATGAAGCATAGTGAAATCCCGAAAAGAATAAAACAAAAAGGAACCAATGCCTCAACATCGATTCCCTGCTCATATAGTTTGTGTAATTTTAAGGTCGCTTATGATGAAACAACGACTTCTGTCTGCTTCACTTTTAAGCTTTTCAATATAAAATAGAATAACATTCCAAGGGCTAAAAGAGCATAACTAATCAATATGATCAGGTTCAGGCTTCCGACAGCAAATTCTGAAGGAAAAACCTGGCTCATTAAAGTCATAAATGAAAGCCCGATCCCAGCTCCCAGAAAGTAACTTGTAGAACTCAAACTTGATGCCAACCCGTAATTGGAAGGATCAACATCCTGAATTCCCATTACAGAAAGCGCTGTGAAACAAAAAGTCATTCCTATTCCTGAGATACAGGCAGCTCCTAATAAAACTACTGCTAACGGATGACCTGTATACACTGATATCAGCAACAATAATCCACCTGCTAGCATAAAAGACCATCCCAATATGCCCATCTGAGATGAACTCAACCTTTTTGAAACGTGAGGTAAGATAAATTTAGCGGTTAAAGCTGACAATACACTGAACGGAACAAGCATCAATCCTGAGGCAGCAGCACTATAGCCCATATCCTTTTGAAGCATTAATGAAATCAGGAATAAAAACCCGATAAAAAAAGCTCCCAGAGTAAAGAAAGCAGCATTGGAAACAACCAATGAACCATATCTGAATAATTTTAAATCAAATAATGGCTCCGCAACAGTTCTCAATCTGAAGAATACCATTATCAAAAGTAATAAAGCAACAACCAATGAGCCTGTTACCAGAAAAGGCTGCTCTTTAATATGAATCAATTCGTGTGTTCCATAGGTAAGACTTAAAAGTCCAAATACCATTAATACTCCGGAAATAATATCTGTTTTTTGTGCTTTTTCATTTTTCTCATCTGCTGGTAAATAATAATAAGACAAGATTAAAGTGATTAAAAGAATCGGAACATTAATAAGGAAAACCCAGTGCCAACTCAGATATGTACTGATAATTCCGCCTACAGAAAGACCACTTCCCGAACCAATAGCAGCAAAAGAACTGAAAACCCCGATAGCCCGGTTTCTTTCCTGCTCTTCTCTGAAAGTATTAGTGACAATAGATAAGGCTGCCGGCATCACAAATGCAGCCCCCAATCCCTGAAGAGCACGAAATATAGCCAACATATTGAAACTTTCGAAAAGACCTGCTCCCAGAGATGTTAACATGAAAATCAAAGCTCCCAATAAGAATATTTTCTTTCTTCCGATTTGATCAGAAAGTTTCCCCCCAATAATCAGGAAACCGCCAAAAAACAATACATATAACGTCTGCAGCCATTGAACGGTTCCGGCTCCGATATGAAACTGCTCCTGAATAGAAGGAATGGTTAAATTAATAATGGCAATATCCAATGCCTCTACAAAAGTTCCTACCGATGCTAAAATTAATATTAAATTCTTCCTTGTACTCATCCATTCAAATTTTCTGCAAAATTAAAATTAACAGAACATAATTAAAAATTTTACCATAAATTTGGAACAATAAAACTAAATAAACGAAATAAAAAGAACAAAACAACTAAAACAAGAGAATTAACTCTATAAAACAGAACAAATGCCAACAGAAAATTATACTCCTGACGAAAAAGACCTTTCCATTCTGAGGCTTCTTCAAAAAGATGCAAAGATGAGTGTCCGTGATATTTCCGCAAGAATTAACCTTAGTCCCACACCTACCCATGAGCGTATTAAGCGTATGGAAAAATTAGGGATTATCAAAGAATACAGTGCTATATTAGACCGTAAAAAGGTAAATAAAGGCATGATGGTGATCTGTATGATCGCTTTGAATGTTCACAATAAAAAAACTGCAGGAAAATTCATTGAAGAAGTAGGCAAATTGAAAGAAGTAGTTGAATTTTATAACATTAGCGGTGATTTTGATTTCATGCTTAAGATTCTGGCTCCTAATATGGATGAATTTCATGAGTTTTTCATCAATAAATTATCAGAAATTGAGGGAATCGGCCAGACTAAAAGCATTTTTGTAATGAGCAGTATTAAAGAAAGCGCTCAAATCATATAGAAAATAAACAACTACAACTTATTTAAATATTTATTATTCAATACTAAAGTTCCTTTAAGCATAAGTAGGTATTGCTTATTTTTCATTAATTTAGTATCTTAAACCTGTTCATTTAAAATGGACACGTTTTTATTAAATAACAAAAAAGATGATGAACACGAAATTTATTAATTCCGACAACTATAATAAGTTGTCCGGTACTGATTACCGGTCAGTATCTATCAAAATGAAGAAATACAATTCAGTTTTACCCTTCTATTAAAATTGAAAACAACAGACTTCTGAAAAGGCGGTTATGCCTTTTTTAGATAACAGTATCAAGATTATTTTCGTCATTATGTAAATGATTACAAAATCATACAATTCATGAACTGCAACGGTGATATCTATTTAAAAAATCGTAGAATACTTTTATATCTGTTTATTGCAATTTTCTTCTGTAGTTGCGGTAAAAAAATCAATACACAGGAAATCGACAATGCCTTACTAAAGAAAAATGAAAAACTAAGGCTTGAAGGAAAGGATACTGAACTTATCGCTCTGAATAAAGAAATCATCAGACAGTCTAAAGACGGTGGATATTCAAAAGGGGAAGCATTAGCATACATCAATCTTGCCAATACATATGGCATGATGGGGAACTACAAAACCAGTCATGAATATTTGAAATCAGCAGAAAAAATCATCACCCGACTTAATGATAACTTTCTTTATGCCAAACTTTATCATGAGTATGGACAGATCAATTATGTCACTGGACTGGTAAATACAGCCTTAAGTTACAATGCAAAAGCCATTCATTATGGTAAACAACTGGACGAAAAAGGTTGGTTACTGGGAAATATGTATGAACAAAGAGCCGATTTTATTTCTTCTGCTTACAAAGATTCAGCGTTGATTTATCGTCACAGAGGTTTTAGCTTAGATCCTTCTGCCATCAATGCTTCTTTACTTGGTAATTATCATTTACAACAAACCCAAAACCTTGATTCTGCCACTTTTTATAATAACAAAGCATTATCTCTTCTTAAAGATATTGAGGTTGGAACGGTAAGACAGGGTATCATTTATTATTTTTACGCTGATCTGCTTTCTGAAAAAAAGGAGTTTGAAAAAGCATTGGATTTTTATAAAAAAGCAGCAGATATTTTAGTTAAAACAAAAAGGATCAACAAATTACCAGAACTCTACCGTCAGATTGCTTTTGTTTATCGAAATCTTAACGACAAAAACAGGGAAGACACCTACACTTCCAAAGCGGAGGAATTAGATCAAAAGCTTAAAGCATCCGGAAATGAAGCTATTGACTTTTCCCTAAGCGAGATCATAGAGCAACAAGACAAGAAAAATACCAATCTCATTTTTATCTTCATTGGAGTACCTGCTCTGATTGCTGGATGTATTTTATTTTTATTTATCAGAAACAAAAAACATAAGAAGGAGAATAATAAGCTCGAAAAATCAAGTACAATCCCCTTCCCTTCAAAAGAAAGAATATCTAAGGAGGATTTTACAGAGTTATTGGATCTTGCTAAAAGTAATGATCTTAAGTTTATCAAGAGATTCGAGGAAATTAATCCCACTTTATTCCAGAATATATTAAAAATAAACCCACAGCTTACAAAATCAGAATTGTCTTTATGTGCCATGATCTGGCTAGGTTTTTCGTCGAAAGATATTGCTGATTTTACATTTATCCAACACAGATCTGTACAGACTAAAAAAGGCAGACTCAGAAAAAAGCTTAATATTTCATCAGAAACAGATCTTTATAGCTTTTTTACGTCTATGTAACTTTTCTTATTGCTTTTTAAACCATAAAAATCTGTCTAACAGCAGGATTTTTTTCTTATACCTACACCAATAAAAATGGATAAATCAGTAAAACCCTTACCTTTTAATAATATTCACCGCATAGTATATAGTATAAAATTTAAACTATCGGGATTTATTTTATAAAAAAAGGACAGATATTAAATCAAAAAAGTGATCCTTCGTTGAAGGGTTTTTAATTTCAATTTTACAAAATTCGTTTTTTAACATCTTCAATAAATAAAGTTTATAAAATTAATAATCAACAAGTTAACCTAAAAGTAGTACCCATAGTGTAGCTGTGTCGTATGCTGTTTTTTGGAAATATTTACCATTATTGAATATGTTTGTGATGTGAAAAATATAAACCATTAACGATATTAAAAACAGTTTCAAAAGAACAAACATAAACACATTACAGAATCTTAAAAATAAATACAATCTACCCCTCTGCAACTACTTTAATTTAATCTAACAAAAGTATTAAGAACACAAATGACAAACACAAACGATGAAAACCAGGAGGGGTAAGATTATTTCATGACCTAAAACAAATAATATTAACTAAAAACACAAATAAAAAAAGAGGCCTATTTAACACAACAACCTATGATGAAACAATAATCTCAGAATTATATACAACTGAGAATATTACAATTTATATTATTTGTTTAACTGAGAGATTACATTTGAAAACTGTAATCTCTCTTTTTTATATTGTTATTTTATAAAAAAACAGCAGTATATATTCATATACCACTGCTTCAATACACATTATAAACTTATACACACCGGTTTCCCGGAAATTATTTCATTCTAATATTATTTCCAGTAATTCCAGACAGATCCGTCAAATATCGCCAATGTTTTACTGGTTGTATCATAACATATCATACCGGGATACGGATTCTTTACATTAATATGAGGGGTCGCTATCTGGGGAAGGATCATTGCCTTATCCGGAGATTCTAAAACCAATACTCCATCTGCAGTACTGGATGACGCACCAATAACAACTCCTTTCCCTAACTCCGCAGAACTGTTTGTAACTATAGCACTTGAACTACCCGCATCGGATAAAGATTTCCATGCATCATTCTCATAAACCTTTACTTTATTGTCTGTTACATCAAAAACAAATGTTCCGTTCACCAGAGATCCGGTTGGAAGACCGGAAGTCGCAGGAAGGATTAGCCCTTTTGTATTTCCAGGTACATTGTTGAAGTCCAGCACTGTACTGTTACCGTCTACCATCTGTTTTCCAATTGCTACCTGAGCAATAGAGAAGTTAAAAATAACAAGAGCGATTGCTATGCTTATATTTTTTATATTT
>NZ_MAYF01000363.1 GCF_001684955.1 Chryseobacterium contaminans
TTAATCAGTGTTTCTGACAAAAGTGGATTAATTGAATTCGCACAGTTTTTGGAAGCTCAGAATTATGAGTTGATCTCCACAGGAGGAACGTTCAAACATTTGAAAGACGCTGGTTTAAATCCAATTCAGATTGATGAGGTAACCAATTTCCCTGAAATGTTGGACGGAAGAGTGAAAACTTTACACCCGAAAGTTCACGGTGGATTGTTAGCAGTTCGTACCAACGAAGAGCACATGAAAACCGTTCAGGAACACGGAATTGGTCTGATAGACATGGTGATCGTAAACCTTTATCCTTTCTTTGAAAATGTGAACAAAGACATTTCTTTACACGAGAAAGTAGAGTTTATCGATATCGGTGGACCGTCAATGCTTCGTTCTGCAGCGAAAAACTTTGATTCTGTTACCGTAATTACTGATGTAGAAGATTATACAACAGTAAAACTGGAAATGGAACAAAACGGAGATACTTATATCGAGACCCGTAAAAAGCTTGCAGGAAAAGTATTCAACCTTACATCAGCTTATGATGCCGCTATTTCAAGAATGCTTTTAGATGAAGAATATCCAACCTATTTAAATGCATCTTACAAAAAAGTTTCTGATCTGAGATACGGTGAAAACCCTCACCAGTCAGCAGCTTACTACGTTTCTACTTTTGAGAACGGAGCAATGAAAGATTTTGAACAGCTTGGTGGTAAAGAGCTTTCTTTCAACAACCTTCGTGATATGGATCTTTGCTGGAAAGTAGTCAATGAGTTCAAAGAAGAAATGGCTTGTTGTGCCGTAAAACACTCTACCCCTTGTGGAGTGGCAATCGGAACTTCAGCATTGGAAACATACCAAAAAACTTTCGAATGTGATCCGGTTTCTATCTTTGGCGGAATTGTTGCAATGAACTATAAAATTGATGCCGCAACAGCTGAAGAATTAAACAAAACATTCCTTGAGATTGTAATGGCTCCGGATTTCGACGAAGAAGCTCTTGAAGTTTTAAGAAAAAAGAAAAACCTTAGAATCATCAAAATTGTAAACCCTGTTTCTGACAAGAAAACATGGGTGAAAGTAGATGGTGGTATCTTGGTTCAGGATAATGACTTACATTTCTCTGATGACATCAAAGTAGTGACTGAAACTCAGCCTACAGAAGAACAGAAAAAAGCTTTACTTTTCTCTCAGAGAGTAGTAAAATACGTGAAATCTAATGCTATTGTGGTTTCCAACGGAATCCAGGCTTTCGGTATCGGTGGTGGACAGGTTAACAGAATCTGGGCTACCCAACAGGCGATTGAAAGAGCAAAAGAAAAATTCACAGGAGATTTAGTATTGGCATCAGATGCATTTTTCCCTTTCCGTGATGTAGTAGATTTCTGCGCTCAGGAAGGTATCAAAGCAATCATTCAGCCAGGTGGAAGTGTAAAAGATCAGGACAGCATAGAAGCTGCTAATGAACACAAAATCCCAATGATGTTTACTGGGGTTAGACACTTTTTCCACTAATTAAAATAGAATTAAAAAATAATTCGGGATTGTATTTATAGCATCCAAAATTATATATTTGTAGAATAAGACTAGATAATAAATAAAGTATGAGAATATTAATCATAGGTGAAGGCGGTAGAGAATCTGCTTTAGCAGCAAAGCTTCAGAATGACCCGAGAATTTCTAAAATGTTTTTTGCTAACGGGAACGCTACTACCGATGTAATAGGGAAAAATGTTCATTTATCAGAAATCAAAGAACTTAGAGATTTCGCTATTAAAGAAAAGGTGGATTTAACCATCGTTGGACCGGAAGCTCCATTGGTAGCCGGGATCAAGGATGAGTTCAAAAAGCATGATCTTAAGGTTTTCGGACCTACTCAGAAAGTAGCAAGCCTGGAAGGAAGTAAGGCTTTCTCTAAGAAATTTATGCAGACCTATGATATCAAAACAGCTAAAGCGGTAGTATTTGATTCATACAACGAAGCAAAAGAATACATCCAGACACAGCAATATCCTTTAGTGATTAAAGCGAGTGGTTTAGCAGGTGGGAAAGGAGTTGTAATCTGTGATAACCTTGAAGAAGCTGAAGCTACCATCCACGATTTCATGATCAGAAGAATCTATGGGGATGCTGGTATCCGTTTAGTAATCGAGGAATATTTACAAGGTTTTGAAGCATCAATTATCGCTTTCTCAAACGGTGAAAAATTGTTCCCTTGTATTGCTGCAAAAGATTATAAGAAAGCTGGAAACGGTGATACAGGACCCAATACAGGAGGTATGGGGTCTGTGGCTCCAAGCCCGGAATTCACTCAGGAGCACTACGCTGATTTTGAACAAAATATTTTAGAGCCTACTATTAAAGGTCTTAAAGCAGAAGGTTTCAGTTTCAAAGGAATCATTTTCTTCGGATTAATGGTTACTAAGAACGGAGCTTATCTTCTTGAGTACAACATGAGATTCGGAGATCCTGAAACTCAGGTATTGATGGCGCTTATGGAAAACAACCTTTTAGATGTGATCCAGGACTGTATGGACGGAAAAGATATCCAGCTTAAGTTTAAAGACGAAAAAGCAGTTTGTCTTGTAATGTGTTCAGGAGGATATCCAAGAAACATCGAAACAGGTTTCGAAATCACGGGAGAAGATAAAGTAAAACACAGTAAACTGTTATACGCAGGAGCGATCAGAAAAGGAGATAAAGTGGTTTCCAATGGAGGTAGAGTCTTGAACATCGTAGCTACGGGTGCTACTTTTGAAGATGCCCGCAAAAAAGTTTACGAAGACGCAGGTCACGTACATTTCGATTACGGCTTCTACAGAGAAGACATCGGAAAGTTTTAATAAATCACGAAAAAAGATTTGGAGCCATTCCAAGTCTTTTTTTGTAAAACAGTTAATATTAGAAATAAGAGTTCAGATGCTAGATTCCAGGCTTCAGATGAAAATCTGAAATCTGATGTCTGAAATCTGATATCTTTCAAACAAATCAATTATCAAACATGAACAACGGTATTATTATTTTAGATTTCGGATCCCAGTACAACCAGCTTATCGGAAGAAGAATCCGTGAGATGAGGGTATATTCTGAAATCTTACCTTACAATACACCTTTACAAGATATTTTAGCAAAACAGCCGAAAGGAATTATTCTTTCAGGAGGTCCAAGTTCTGTAAACGCAGAAAATGCCCACCTTGTTGAAAAAGAATTATACGAACAAGGAGTTCCTGTATTAGGGATTTGCTATGGAATGCAGATGACTGCTCACCTTTTAGGCGGAAAAGTAAACAAAGGAGAAAAAGGAGAGTACGGAAAGGCTAATCTTGAGATCGTTAAAGAAAGCTCTTTATTAAAAGGAGTGACTCAGAATTCTGTTGTTTGGATGAGCCACTTTGATGAGGTAGGAGAGTTACCTGTAGGTTTTGAATTAAATGCAAAATCAGGAGTAATTGCTTCTATTTCCAATGAAGATAAAAAAATCTTCTGCGTTCAGTTCCACCCGGAAGTTTCTCATACAGAAGAAGGAGGAAAAATGCTTGAAAACTTTGTATTTGGAATCTGTAATGCAGAGAAAAACTGGAAACTGACCAACTATATTGATAGAACCGTTGAAGAAATCCGTGAGAAAGTAGGAGACAATAAAGTAATCCTTGGCCTTTCCGGAGGTGTTGACTCTTCTGTAGCAGCAGTTTTAATTCATAAAGCAATCGGAGATCAGTTAACTTGTATCTTCGTAGATACCGGATTATTGAGAAAGGATGAAGGTAAAAAAGTAATGGATCAGTATGGAGAGCATTTCCATATGAACATTAAAATGGTAGATGCTAAAGAAAGATTTCTTTCTAAATTAGCAGGAGTAGACGATCCGGAAGCAAAGAGAAAAATCATCGGAAATGAGTTTATCCACGTTTTTGATGAAGAATCTCACAAAATTGAAGGTGCTAAATTCTTAGCACAGGGAACCATTTACCCGGACGTTATCGAAAGCCAGTCTGTAAACGGACCATCTGCAGTAATCAAGTCTCACCACAACGTTGGCGGACTTCCTGAAGATATGGAATTCGAATTATTAGAGCCACTAAGAGAACTTTTCAAAGACGAGGTAAGAAAAGTAGGAGAAGAATTAGGAATTCCTCACCACCTGGTATACAGACATCCTTTCCCAGGTCCTGGATTAGGAATCAGAGTATTGGGAGCTGTAGATGCTGAAAAAGTTAGAATCCTTCAGGAAGCTGACGATATCTTCATCGAAGAACTATACAAAAATGATCTTTACGAGAAAGTATCTCAGGCATTCGTTGTATTGCTTCCTGTAAAATCCGTAGGAGTAATGGGAGATGAAAGAACTTACGAATACACAGCCGTAGTTCGTTCAGCTAACACAATTGACTTTATGACTGCAACATGGAGCAGACTTCCTTACGAGTTCTTAGATACTGTGTCAAGCAGAATCATCAACGAAGTAAGAGGAATCAACAGAGTAGCTTACGATATTTCAAGCAAACCACCTGCAACCATTGAGTGGGAATAATTTCAACTTGAATTTAACATATAAATCCTGCCCGTTTGGGTGGGATTTTTTTGTTAAATGTTTTTATGATCTCTGAAAAAAATACGTACTTAGCATAAAATAATCATGAATACTAATTGAAAGGGATTGTCTTTAATAGAAAACAAAATCCATGGAAATTTAAATAATATATGAGAAAAATTCTGACGCTGTTATTGCTTCTGACAATAACTTCCATATTTGCACAGTCTAAAAAGTTTATTACTGAAGAATTAAACTTACCAGAGCCGGCACAAACTATTTCCAATTCCAATTATAATACAATCAAACTTCAGGATATTCGCATTGATCCTGATGATTATGGGATTGTGATGAAAGGCGTTTCAGACCGGAAAGCAAAAGTTAAGTTTAGCCCAAGTTTTGAAGATCAACTATCCAGAATGTTTGATAAAGGGATTGAAAAATCTTCAGCCAAAGATCAGGAATTACTGATTCAATTAAGAAACTTAAATTACAGGGAAGTTACTATTGATATGGTACAGTATGGGTATTTTAATTTCAGAGCGTTGATTTTTGGTGGTAAAGAAAATCAATATCAATTGCTTAAGAAAGTTGATACTACCATGGTTTTGTTTAAAATGGATGTCACTAAAAAACTGGAAGAACAGTCTTTGGATTATCTTCGTAAAACTGTTTTCGAAACTGTTTCTGCTGCTCCTGTCGATAATAGGATATACACACAGGAGGATATCAATAATTTTGATAAAATAGCAAAGTCACAGTTACCATTATATACCCAACCTAAATTAAAAGATGGGGTTTATATGAATTATAAATCTTTCAGTGCGCAAGTTCCTGATAAATCTATAGATGAAATACAGGTGAATCTGGGGATGATTACTAAAGTGACCTATCTTGATGATAAAGGTAAAAAGAGAAATGCCAAAACAGACTCTTACGCAGTGGTTACCCAGGGAAAAGCATATATAATGTATGAAGGAGAATTATATCCTATGAGAAAGACCTCCGAAGATTTTTATTTTATTTCAAAAATATATGACAGACCGACTGGAGAAAGACAGCTTATCTCCGGTACTACAGGGGCAATGATTGGTGGTCCTATCGGAGGGGTTATAGGCGTTTTAATTGCCAGCGGAAAATCAAAAACCTATGAATGTCAATTAGACTATTTTAACGGGAAGTATGAGATTATAAGAGAAATTAAGCCCCAGAAACTTAAAGAAATCTATCACTTAAATGAAGAATAAGAGGAAGTTAATAAAATGTAAATCCTGCCGTTTGGGAGGATTTTTTATTACGTTATATGATAAAAAGAAAATTCTTCTGCTGAAAAAGTATTTAAGTTTTCAATCCAATTAAAATATTTATGATAGACTTCATGATTCACTGATAAACATTGATTATTTAGAGTATCAACAACAATATATCCGATATCATGAAATGAATGAAGAACATTTTTTACTTGTAAAGCATATTGATTTTCTATAAAAATAAGAGGATGATTTAGACAAATATATCCGATGGTTTTATTTCCCAGATTTAGAAGAGTAATTTTTTCTGTCTCCATTTCTATATCAGTGCTATAATGAGATGACAGAGCTTCAGTTACAGAACTGAAATCAGAGTGTTTCCAGTAATTATTTGAATGAACTGCTGTTTGTAAAATTTCGGTAATATCCACTGTTAAATTTTGTATAAATAGTTTGGGAAGTACTTTGTATAAGGATTTAAGTAAAATATTTTCCCTAAATTTAAGTAAAATTACATCAAATGCAAATAGAAACAAGAAACCTGACCCTTCAGGATTATGATGAACTGGCGGAAACGATGAAAAGGGCCTATCCGCAAATGTCGGAGTCTATCTGGTCCAAAAAAAGTATTGATAAACTGACAAAAATATTCCCTAACGGACAAATTTGTATCACCGTAGATGGAAAGCTGGCTGCTGTAGCACTTTCTATTATTGTTAATTATGAAGAATTTGGGGATGATCATACTTATAGCGATATTACAGGGAATTATACCTTCAATACCCATTCATCCACCGGAAATGTTTTATACGGAATAGAAGTCTTTGTAGACCCTGAATACCGTGAACTACGCCTTGGAAGAAGATTGTATGATGCCAGAAAAGAACTATGTGAACAGCTAAATCTAAAATCAATTGTCCTTGGAGGGAGAATCCCGAACTATCATAAACACAGTCATGAGCTTTCGCCAAGAGAATATATCCGAAAAGTAAGGGACAAGGAAATTTATGATCCTGTTTTGTCTTTTCAGCTTTCCAATAACTTTTTACCGATCAGAGTACTGAGAAAATATCTTCCCGAAGACGAAGCTTCAAAAGAAAATGCGGTGCTCTTGCAATGGAACAACATTTATTACAGCAAAAGGCCTAATACCATGCAGGATAGTATTATTCGTTTAGGATTGGTGCAGTGGCAGAT
Source organism: Chryseobacterium contaminans (assembly GCF_001684955.1). Taxonomy (GTDB): domain Bacteria; phylum Bacteroidota; class Bacteroidia; order Flavobacteriales; family Weeksellaceae; genus Chryseobacterium; species Chryseobacterium contaminans. The sequence continues at coordinate 6,964 of NZ_MAYF01000363.1, forward strand.
GAGGCATTTTAAAGACATAGAAGCCTTTTATGAGCAGGTAGAGTTCTTTGTAAATGTAATGGGAGATTATAAATCAGACTTTGTGCTGTTTCCGGAGCTTTTCAATACCCCTTTGCTGGCACCTTTTAACAGCCTTTCAGAAAGAGATAGTATGATAGAGCTGGCCAAACTTACCGAAGATATTAAAAAGAAAATTTCTGAGCTGGCCATCAGTTATAATGTCAATATTATTTCCGGAAGTATGCCTGTTTTTGATCATGATACTAATGATTTGTATAATGTGAGTTACCTTCTTCACCGTGACGGCCGAATGGATGAATACAGAAAAATCCATATCACTCCCAATGAAAAGCGATATTATGGGATGAAAGGTGGTAATGAAATTAAAGTCTTTGATACAGACTGTGGTAAAATAGGTCTTGTCATCTGTTATGATGTTGAGTTTCCTGAGTTACCAAGAATCCTGGCAGATCAGGGTATGAAAATTCTGTTCGTTCCTTATTTGACAGATACTCAGAATGCTTATATGAGAGTGCGCCACTGTGCTGCTGCCAGAGCTATAGAAAATGAGTGTTATGTAGCCATTGCAGGCTGTGTAGGAAACCTTCCGAAAGTAAACAATATGGATATTCAGTTTGGACAGGCGGCTGTATTTACCCCTTCAGACTTTGCCTTCCCTTCTAATGCAGTAAAAGGAGAAGCAACTCCTAATACGGAAATGACCTTGATTGTAGATGTAGACCTGAATTTATTGAAAGACCTTCATCACAACGGCTCCGTTCAGGTGATGAAAGACAGAAGAAAGGACCTTTATGAAACCTATCTTAAATAACAAAACAGAATGCAAAAGCATTCTGTTTTTATTTTACCTAAAATTTAATGAGTATCTTATAAATACTGTGGGCAAACTACCGCTGGGCAAATCATTCCCGGGCATTTTGGAAGTCCGTCTGTAGGGCAGCACTGACGTGAGCATTGACCACCGATAATGATTCCACTTCCTGAAACGTTTTTTAATTGCTCTCTTGAAAGTTTGCTGTTACGTAAATTTTTCATGTTGTAATACTTTTATTGGTTTGTTTTAATGTTTGTACTCTGTAAATATATAAATTATTATTATACATGACATTCTTTTTTCATTATGTTTGGAAATAATCATTTAAAATACTGATTATGTGATGTTATTTTTAATCTCTTTATGGAGGTTTCCTGATGGTTTGTATAAAATAAGCTAAACTCAAGATGGAAACTTTTCCTTAAATGAACAAGAAGCTGTACAGCTAAAAGTAGCTTTGAGCCAATTAACGTTGAATTTTGTAGGCTTAACCTAAGAGAATATAGTATTAGGAACAGTTTTTGGAGTAAATTGCACTTACTATTGATATACTATGTTTGACAAGCAGCAAAGAAAACTGAAAAGATCCGCAAGACTGATTTCCGTATTAAGTAAATATGGCTTTAAGGACATTCTCGCAAGGATGAACGGTGGAAATAAACAGGAAGAAATTTCCGGCAATTCAGATGAGATTATTTCCAAAGGAACGGTTTATGAAAGGATCAGACTGGCTTTAGAGGAACTTGGACCTACTTTTGTAAAGCTTGGACAAACATTCAGTAACAGGGAAGACCTTTTGCCGCCGGAGCTGATTCAGGAACTACAGAAGCTGCAGGATAAAGTGGAAACTGTGGATATGGATGTGGAAGAGGCTTTGGAAAGTGAGTTTAATATCTCCGTGAAAGATCATTTCCTGGATATTCAGAAAGAACCGTTGGCAACAGCTTCAATTGCACAGGTATATAAAGCCGTTTTACTGGATGGAACTCCTGTTATTTTAAAACTCAGAAAACCAGATGTTCAGTCAGTCATCGAAGATGATTTACTGCTTATCAAAGACATTGAAAAATTAATTTCAACCTATTCGGAAATAGGGGAGAAACTTAATCTGAAGCAGGCCATTTCAACATTTGAAAGATCTTTATTGGAAGAAGTTTCTTTAATTAATGAAAGGAATAACATCCAACAGTTCCGACTCAATTTTAAAAATAATAAAGAAACTTATGTTCCTAAAATATATGATGAGTTTTCTAACAATAATATTCTTTGTATGGAATTCATTGATGGGATTAAGGTAACCGATAAATCTATTCTCTTGGCGAATGATATTGATCCTGTAAAAGTTTCTGAAACCGGATTAAGGCTCTTTGTTTCCCAGATTTTAGACTATGGTTTCTTCCATGCAGATCCGCATGCAGGAAATATTTTAGTAAAGAAAGATGGAAGAATTGTTTTTATCGATTTTGGAGCCGTTGGAAAGATTCAGCCTAACGATAAGGAAATCCTTGAAAATCTTATTGTAAGTTTTGTTTCTAAAAATTCACACAAAATAGTCCGTTATCTTAAAAAGATGGCCGTGAGTTATGAGATTCCGGACGAAAGAAGATTTGAAAACGATGTGGAAGATATTTTGAATTTCGTTCACAGTTCTTCACTAAAAGAAATCAATGTCCAGGTGATTATCAATAAAATGAAAGATATTTTAAAAGATAACAGGTTGTATATGCCAGATTATTTCTATCTTTTGTTTAAAGGAATCAGCCTGATAGAAGGAGTTGGACGGAATATTAATCCCGATCTGGATATTGTAAAAAGCCTTCATCCGTACACCCGAAAGATATTCACCAAAAAGATCAGCCCGCAAAATATTTTAAAAACCGGGATGGACAGGATGATGAATTTCACAGATAATGTAGATGAAATCCCTAAAGAACTCCGTTCTGTGCTTCAGAAACTGGACGAAAATAAATTTACGGTTTCCAGTGAGATCAAAAATATAGAAAAGACCAATCAGCTGATAAAATCCAGTGTTGTTAACCTTATTTTAGCCATGATTTTAGGAGCCAATATCATTGCAACGACAATTGTTTTTGTTTCAGAATCAGGACCGAGAATAGGAGAGTTGTCTTTAGTAGCAGTGTTGGGATTTGTATTCTCAATTATTTTAGTATTCATACTTTTGCTGAGAGTAACTAGAAAATAATCGTGAGATAAACTAAAATGATTCAAAATTGTGCGGTTAAGATTAAAGATTTACATATTCCGTATCTCGAATTCCGCATTGCGAGCCTCATATCAAAAATAAAACAATGAAAAAACTAATCATAACCACGGTAACTCTTTTCAGTTCATTGTGCTTGGCCCAGCAAGGAAATGAAGAGAAAATTCAAGGAGACTTTGATGGAAACGGAACCAAAGAATATGTTTACGTTAAAGTAAGCGACTGCACTGATGAATGCGACGGAAAATGTGATACCACTGTTTATTTTAGTGATAAAAATATAAAGCCATTCACTATTTCAATGGCTAAAGGAGGAGCTTTATACAATTTGGGTGACCTTAACGGAGACGGGAAAGACGATATCGGGTTTTACCCAAACTGGTGTACAAGCTGCTGGCATCCTTTCTATGCTTATACATTGAGCAAAACAGGATGGAAGTCATTGGTAGACCCTATTTCTACCCATTGCAATCAGTGGGAAGAAGATAAATTCCCCATTAAAAAAGATCCAAAAAAGAAAGGAAATGTTATCATTACCACCAGTGAATGGAAAGATGATGATATTAAAGTAAGCAGTAAAAGTGTAAAAGCTAATTGATAGAGCAGGTTTCAAATGTAAAGATCAAAGTTGTCGGCTTTGTTTCCATGTTTTTTATCTTTGCCATAAGCCATAAGCCATAAGCCATAAGCCATAAGCCATAAGCCATAAGCCATAAGCCATAAGCCATAAGGGATCAATCTTAAAAGTTGTGGACTAAACAAAAGTTGAGTTCATCTGAATAGGAAAATTTACCAATTAGAATTAACAGTTGTGGAAATAGGTTTTTCCACGCAAAGTTTCATGTTTATGTATGTTTTATTTTAAGTGAGCTAAGAAGGGATCGATTTTCAATCGATCTGAAGAAGCGAACGCATAGTCACAAAGCTTCATCAGCGACAAAGTCGCATTACTTAGCCTCCTAAAATAAAGTATTCGAATCACTAATTCGTTGCGTCTATAGAATTTAGAATAATCAATCGGTATTCAATTGTTTTACCACAACTTTTGAGCATGATCGCGCCATAAGCCATCTGAAAAAAACGATTTTACATTCTACATATTAATACCTATCTTTGCAAAATGGAAAAACTCACTTTTGCAGATTTTGACCTGCCGGTTAAGATTCTTGATGTTTTAGCGGATTTAGAATTATTTGAACCTACTCCTATTCAGGTGAAGAGTTTAAAGCCAATCCTTTCCGGGAGAGATGTAATGGGAATTGCACAAACCGGAACCGGGAAAACACTGGCTTATCTTTTACCCGTTCTTAAAGCGTGGAAATATAGTAAAACAGGTAATCCAACAGTATTGGTACTTGTTCCTACAAGGGAATTGGTGGTACAGGTAACAGAAATTCTTGAAAAGCTTACAGAAAATATTACTGCAAGAGTAATTGGTGTATATGGTGGAAAAAATATCAATACCCAAAAGTTGTTATTCAACGATGGTTGTGATATTTTAGTAGGAACACCGGGTAGAGTAATGGACCTTTCCATAGATAATGCGATCTCTTTAAAAGAAGTTCAGAAGCTTATCATTGATGAATTTGATGAAATGCTTAACCTTGGTTTCAGACCACAGTTAACCCATATTTTTGAAATGATGAAAGAGAAGAGACAGAATATTCTTTTCTCTGCAACCATGACAGAAGCGGTAGATGAAATGTTGGACGAATACTTTGCCGGCCCGATAGAAATTTCATTGGCTAAATCAGGAACTCCACTTGAAAAGATTGAGCAGACTGCCTACAAAGTTGAAAACTTTAATACGAAGATCAACCTTCTTGAACATTTGTTGAAGAATGATACAGATATGTCTAAAGTATTGATTTTTAATAACAATAAAAGACATGCAGATCTTCTTTTTACTAAAATAGATGAGTTGTTCCCTGAACAGTTTGATGTCATTCATTCCAACAAGTCTCAGAACTACAGACTGAAAGCGATGAAGAGATTTGAGAATGAAGAGATCAGAGGGTTAATTACAACGGATGTAATGGCAAGAGGTCTTGATATCTCCAATATTACCCACGTTATTAACTTTGAAACGCCTGATATTCCGGAACAGTATATTCACAGAATCGGTAGAACGGGTAGGGCAGATAAAGAAGGTAAGGCAGTAACTTTTGTAACTAAAAAGGAAGAACCTTTAATCCTTGATATCGAGCTTTTAATGGATAAGGAATTACAGTTTAATGACTTCCCTGAAGGCGTTAAAATTAATCCGGCCAAAATTGCTTCAGAAAAAGATGAAGTAGTAATGAAAAACCCGGTACAGGTAAAACTGAATGAAGGTGGAGGAGCTTTTCATGAGAAAAAAGCTAAGAACACCAAAGAAAACTGGGGCGGACCATCCAAAAGAAAAGCGCCTAAGAAGTATGGAGCTAACAGAGCACAACAGAAAGCAATCTCTAAATCTAAGAGAAAGAAATAATAAAAAAAGCGGCAGATCTGCCGCTTTTTTTATTTCATATAAGGAGTAATCACTTTAGCCCAGATCTGGTATCCTTCAGGTTTAAAGTGAAGCATATCCTCTACGAAAATATCTTTTCTTACATTTCCGTTAGCATCTTCCATTGCCTTGGTTACATCAATATATTCGGCATTAGGTTGTTTTTTCATAAATGCTTCAATTCTGGTGTTGGCTTCTTTAATCTGAGGCCAAAGCTTCTCTCTGCTTGGAGAGTATTTCATGGAGATATAATCCACTTCAATATTAGGGAATCTTGCCCTTATTTTTTTGTAAAATCTTTTGTATCTCTTTACTACTTTTTCTGCCTTCAGCTGGTGGTTATCAGCAAAATCGTTTTCACCGCAATAGATAATGATCTGCTTAGGCTGATAAGGAGCTAAAAGGTCATCTGCAAAATAATTAAGATCTGTAAGTCTTGAACCTCCAAAGCCTCTGTTGATGATGGTTTTGGTTGGAAAATAATCTGCTACATCAGTCCATTTTGTAAAAGATGAACTGCCAATTAATAAAATAGCATTCTGAGGGGGTGGGTTCTGCTGATCTTGTTTTTTGAATTCCTGGATATCATGCCAGAACATGGGCTTTTTTTCCTGCGAAAAGGCAATAGTAAAACACAGTACTAGAAATACTGATAGGATCTTCTTCATTATATTCAGTTTAAAATTTGAGATAAAAGTAATAAAAAACTCCCGATCAACGGGAGTTTACTTTTTATCTTTTATAAGTAATATAAGTGACATCTATAATCTTGTCTCCGTCTTTATCATAATTTCCAACCAGCTGTGCCAGTCTAAATTCGGTTTGGGTAAGCATATCAACCCTGAAACTCATATTTCCCGGTTCACCATCTTCTCCTTTTAGTTGAATATTCAGAAGTTTAGAATCCGTATCATAAGTATATTTTCCTTCGTTCTTTGCGGCAAGCTGACAATTGGTTCCATCTGCATCTCCATCATAAGCCGTATAGCTTACATAATAATCTGTTCTGAAGAAAAGTGTATTTTTAGCACTGCATCCTTCCGGAGTTGTAGTTTCAAGCACAGTTTTATTATCTTTTCCTGAAATAATTTCTGTCTTTACTTCTTTCCAATCCCCTTTCATAATATCCATTTCATAGGCTGTAAGGTTATCATCATTACAAGAAGTAAGCGCCAGAGCTGAAAAGGCAAATAAAAGTAGCTGTTTTTTCATTTTCACAAATTTAAGAATATGCTAAAATATAAATAAATTTGAAATATTTATGATGAAATGATCTTTTTTTAAACGAATGTTTATAAATAAGTTAATTATTGAAGGTGTGTTTGAGATTTTAAACAGATATGGGTATGAATAGGAATATTTGTCTTAAGATAAAAGATATTGTTGTTAAACAACTATTATCTGTTTAAATATCACTTGGATATTAGCATTAATTAGGGCGGGCTTTAGCCCGCCCTAATTAATTTTAAATATTCTATTGGCTTTTAAAGTCAAAACTTAAAGTAAGAACTTTAAACCTGGATTCCTCTAATAGCTCATTTCCACAATCTTGGATGCATCCTGAGGCGTTAATTTTTTATATTCCCCAAGTCCCATCCATTTTCTGTCTGTAAAGGCTTTTTCCACTCTTTCGGCAGTTCCTTTATAGTCTTCTGTATATTCTGAAAGTCTGGTTTTAATATGCAGGCTGTGGAAAAACTCTTCCAGTTTTTTGATTCCCAGTTCCGCTTTTTCTTCAATACTTCCTTCTTTGATTCCCCACACTCTTTCAGCATACTGAGCCAGTTTTCCCTTCTTATCCTCAAAGTTATAACGATAGTGAGAAGGAGCAATAATAGCTAATGTTCTGGCATGGTCAATCCCGAAATAAGCAGTTAATTCATGACCCATAGCGTGTACAGCCCAGTCTGTAATAACTCCTTTCTGAATCAGACCGTTTAATGCCATCGTACAACACCACATAAAGTTTCCTGCAGCATCATAGTTGAAATCGTCAGCCAATACTTTTGGAGCCGTTTCCTGAAGGCTAATCAGTATGCTTTCAGCAATTCTTTCCTGAAGATCAGCAGAAGACGGAGCTGTCATATATTGTTCCAATACGTGAGTGTAAGCATCCGTAATTCCGTTAACGATCTGGTTCTTTGGAATAGATCTGATCACTTCAGGATCTAAAACAGAAAATTGTGGGAAAAGTCCCGGACCGCCTGAAGAAAGTTTCTCATTGGTTTCTCTTCTCGAAATTACATAACCAGAGTTCATTTCCGAACCGGTTGCTGGAAGAGTTAGGATGCTTCCGAAAGGCATTCCTTCCCCTTCAAAAGTTCTCACCTGGTTTCTCAGAATATCCCATGGTTCTCCATTATAGTTGGCCGCAGCAGAAATAAACTTAGTTCCGTCAATTACAGAACCACCCCCTACAGCAAGAAGGTAATTGATATTATTTTCCTTGATAAAGCTGATTGCATTAATTAAAACCTCATATTCAGGATTGGCAGGAACACCTCCGAATTCATATAGTTCATGATCTTTCAAAGCTTCCTTTACCTGGTC
>NZ_MAYF01000364.1 GCF_001684955.1 Chryseobacterium contaminans
TTTTCATTGTATTTGTTTTATTATTCTGTTACAGAATTTTGTTAAGACTGTAACAAGGGATTTTTATAAGATAAAAAAGACCGTCTTATCAGGACAGTCTTTTTATTTTTTAGTGGCGGAACTTATTAGCTTGTTGGCCAAAGTCCTGCATATTCAGAATTACCGTAAGTAATTGTTTCAGCGCTTACTACAAAGCTTATCAGCATATTATTGCTGTCTATTGCATCAAAATCTACTTCGTGTTGAATCACATATCCGTTTTCCCATTTCAAAGTAATTAATGTTCCTTCTTCGTGAGATTTATTGAAATTGATTTCCCCGGTTGTAGGCTTATATTTGCTGTTCAGTAAACTTTCCAGAACATCAGATTTTTCTGTTGCTTCGATGGTTACTTTAATCAATGCATTTGACGGATCTGATGCTACACGTCCTGAAACGTCTGTAGCTCTTGAAACGCTGTAATTAAGTTTTAATAACTTCTGACCTTCACCTCCATTGAATTTTAAGATTCCTCTTGAATTTCCTGCCATATTCTTAAATTTAAATCATTAATGATAGCCCTGTTTAAAGGTTTTTCTGTAACAAAGATAGACTTCATGTTCTAATTTAAAAAGTTTTAAAGCCATAGTTTCAAAAATTGTAGTAATTCTACGATTTTATCCTTTTCAAAATTATATATTTTTCAAAAAATGGCTTAGGTTTTTAATCTTCTCTATTCTATAATCAGAAATGTTTATAAACATAGGAAACAACCATTATTACAAGATTAATAACAATCAGTACCATAAGAACAGACAAATATTTTCTTTTCTTATCTACAAAACTTAGTCCCAGAATGAAAAAAAACAACAATACAGTGTATACAGCCGGATACATTTTAAATGCTTCTGAAAACTGACCTTCAAAGACCAGCACAATGGCTCGCTGGGCACCACATCCCAAACATTCCACCCCCAGGAATTTCTTACTGGGACAGGTCAGCATAAAGTCTTCTATTTTCATTTCCGGAGAATTAGTATGTTCAGATGATTATGAGGAGATCTTGGCTCTGGTATATTGATGGGGGAAAAAGCAGTCTTCTTTCATTTCAAAGCTTCCCTGGACCGCCAGATATGGGTTTCTTAAGATTTCCCTTGCAACAAAGATCAGATCTGCCTCACCATTCTGAAGAATTTCCTCAGCCTGTTTTAGTTCTGTAATTAAACCTACTGCTCCTGTTTTTACATTAGCTCCACTTCTTATCTGAGACGAAAAAGGAACCTGGTAGCCATTAAAAACTGAAATTTTGGCACCGTGGATATTCCCGCCACTTGATACATCTACAAGGTCTACAGCATGTTCTTTTAAAACTTTTGCCATGGCTACACTATCCTGAATATCCCAGCCATTCTCTGCATATTCAGTTCCGGAAACCCTTACAAAAAGAGCTGTATTTTCATTCAGTTCTTCATTTACGGCATCTACAATTTCAATAAGAAAACGGATTCTGTTCTCGAAGCTTCCACCATATTCATCTGTCCGGATATTGGATAGTGGCGACAGGAACTGGTGGACCAGATAACCATGTGCCCCGTGAATTTCAATCACATCAAAACCTGCTTTTACAGCTCTTCGGGCTGCCTTTTTAAAGTTTTGAACCTGCTCTTTTACCTCATCAGTAGTTAAAGAATGGGGAATTCTTTCTGAAGGATGATAAGGAATAGAACTTGGCGCAATGGTTTCCCAGCCTTCCTCAACAGGGATCTGTACATTATTCCATGTAGAGCCTTTTCTTCCGGCATGAGCCAGCTGAATTCCTATTTTACTGTCTGAATTCTGATGAACAAATTCTACAATTTTCTGTAGCTTTTCTGCCTGTTCATCATTCCATATTCCCATGCAGTGATTGGTAATTCTTCCCCTAGGTTCTACTCCTGTTGCTTCCACAACAAGCAAACCTGTTCCTCCCTGGGCTCGGCTTCCATAATGCACCAAATGAAAGTCGTTGGGCATTCCGTTTTCGCTTGAATACATACACATGGGAGACATTACCCAGCGGTTTTTTAACTCTACATTCCTGAATTGTATTGGAGTATATAACATTTTATAATCTTAAAAATTGAACTTTTTTACCGGAAGAATAAAATATTGCCCACCTCATTAAAAAGAACTAATTTTACCCCCCTTTTTTACTGTACAATATATGAAAAAAGACATACAGATCAGTTACGAATATTTTAAAAATAGCAGCGAACTGAACGATATAGAAAAACAATTATTCGAAAGGGCCAAGGCGGCCCGCGAAAATGCTTATGCACCCTACTCACAATTTTTTGTGGGATGTGCTGTATTACTGGAAAACGGAGAGATATATTCCGGGAACAACCAGGAGAATGCAGCGTTTCCTTCAGGACTTTGTGCGGAGAGAACCACCCTTTTCTGGGTTGCGGCCAACTTTCCTGATGTGAAGGTGAAAAAGATCTTCGTTGTAGGAGGTCCGAAGGAGTTTCATGAGAAGAATCCACCGATTCCGCCTTGTGGAGCCTGCCGTCAGAGTTTAATAGAATACGAAACCAAGCAGAACGAAAACATTGATCTTTATTTTTCAAGCATGAATGAGGAAGTGGTAAAAGTACATGCGGTGAAGGATTTATTGCCTTTCTATTTTGATTCTACCTTTTTATAAGGCGAATTTATAGAATTGGAATTTATGATTTTAAAATAGATATTCGGCCTTGGCTGTGATATTAAAATAATACGGACTTACATTTTACAGTAAGGTTCATTAAACCAACAGAAGTTCTGTTGGTTTTTTATTTGAGATGTTCTCATGCTCAGAAAAGAAAATAGCAGTGGAAGAACCTGAACAAAAATCTGCGAAATTTCCTAAATCCGCGAGGAAATATTCTGCATATAGTTTTAAACTCTCGCAGATTATGCTGATTGAGCAGATCTTTAAGAAGAGGTAAATAAAAAAGGTTGATTTATTTCTAAAGCAACCTTTTTATTTTTTACATTACCAATTAGTCTTCTGTTTCCTCTTCGTCCTCATCATCTTCATATTGCTCCAGGTAGTAGCTGAAAGTGAAGTCTTCTACTTCTTCCTCGGCATCTTCCAAAGTGGTTAAAAGGTCTTCAAAGATTTCAAGCTGATCTACCGTCATATTCACAAATTCAATGTGAAGCGGCATTTCAAGGTCTCCGGTAATGGTATCGAAAAGTGCATCAAGGTTATCTCCGAAATGTTCAGGAAGCTGAACTTTTTCTTTTAATTGAGCATAGAAGTCCTCGTAATCGCCTATGTCTGTAAAATCTATATATACTGTCTTCATATTGAACTAAATTTCCAATTTTTACTGATCAAAAAAGTTTTGCATTTTTTGCAGAAATCCGTTTCCTCATTGGTAGGATTTTTACCTTCTGCATCTCTCATAAAGCACATTTTTTCAGGGCAATGTGGCAGCCCTTGAGTATGACCAAGTTCATGAATGGCAATTTTGTAAAACTGCTCATCGGAATTTTCTCTGCTTAGCCTAAAACTGGAAGCTACACAAGCTTTACCAGGCCTATATCCTAAACCCATAATTCCAAAATCCTTTATCTTTCCTTTGGTTGCACTGATATCCTTTGACGTAAGTCCAATAGTAACAAAACCTTCTCTTGTCCTACTGTTTAGAAACTTAATCGTTGAATCCGCTCGGTAGCGATTTCTTTCCCTATAATAAGCATTTTCCGGGAAGTCTATAACTTCAAGCACCTTAACATTAGGATATATTTTTTTAATTCCTGCAGCTACTGTTTCCACCTTCTCAGGTTTTATATCTCTGAATGGCAGGATGAGTATGGTTATAGCAGGTTTTTGTTCCGGTTCTTCCACTGCTATTTTCTTTTCTGAGCATGAGAACATCAGAAATAAACCCAGTGCATACACAAAACTTTTATTTTTCAAAATTACTATTTATCCTGATTTAAATGCAAATTATACTTTTTTACTTTTTATCCTTCGGATTTTGTCATTGCGAGGAACGAAGTGACGAAGCAATCTCAAAAAACATCTGAATAGTATCTGTTAGGTCATTCCATTCAGGATTTATACTATTAATCAAGTCAAGTTTCTTCTGTCTTGATCCTGCTTTTATTTGTTTTTCCCTGGCAATAGCATCTCCTATTTCCTGAAAAGCCTCCCAATACACAAGTATATACAATTTATATCTTGACGTAAAGCTTTGAGAATAATAGGCTTCTTTATGCTGTTGAATACGTTTAGGCAGGTTTGAGGTAACTCCGGTATAAAGAGTTGTATAATTTTTATTAGTCATTATATAAATAAAACCTGCTTTCATTATTCTATAGGATTTATTGTAATGAAGAGATTGCTTCGTCGCTTTGCTCCTCGCAATGACGATTACTGTTTTTCAAAACTCTTATAATGGTTTTTGGTAAGATAAACATCTCCATTTTTAGTATAGATGATACGATCTGCATTTCTTCCTCCACAATCATAATTGACATCAGCTTCAAAATATTGGTTTCCATCCGGAAGTCTTCCTTCCCTGTTTCCAAATCTGTCTCCACCAATGGCCCTTCCGGGAAGCACATCGCAAAGATTTCCTTTTGAAGGATTCCATCCCTGGTTTCTTGCCTCTCTTTTGGTGATATAGTAATCCGGAAGCTTATGATTTTGCTTTACATAGCTGATAACCGTTTTTTCCTCAGTCAGTTTTTCAATAGAAATCTGTGCTGATGGACTTCCGGCATTGTATTGTTCTTCTGTAAAAGCACTGCCATAACTTACCGTTTCTGTCTTAGCTGCAGTTGAATGGTCTTTGCTTTTAATGAAATTATTGTAGATATACATCACAGACATTCCGAAAAGAAGCCCAAGACACATAAAAAGTACAGCTCTTGTTTTACTGTTCATAATAACGGTTGTTTAATGTAACAATGTATCAGTTTAGCAATGTAATAATGGTGAATTACCCGTTACACTGCTATTAATTAATGAATACATGATATTTATGATTCTCTCCAGTCTTCAGGAATATCACAAACCGGGATTGGATCCATCTTATGTTTTGCTGCCTTATGCATTCTGTCAAAGATCTGGAATACTTCCTTATCTCTGCCTTCATAGTCTTCAGCTGTTTTGGTTCCATATTCTTTCTGAATTTTCTCCAGTTCCGGATAGGTTGCTCCAATCTGTTGTTCATCGGTACGGTCTATATCCCAAAGTCCATCTGTAGGAATTGCTTCCTGAATGCTTTTAATCAGATTTAATCCTTTTGCCAAAGCATACACTTCTGTTTTATAAAGATCTCCGATTGGCGAAACATCTACTCCACCATCCCCATATTTGGTATAAAACCCAATTCCGAAATCTTCCACTTTATTTCCTGTTCCACACACTAAAAGTCCGTTAATCTGACCGTAATAGTATAAGGTAAGCATTCTCAAACGGGATCTTGTATTAGCAAATGCCAGTTTTTCGTTTGGATACAAATCATCATGGACGTCAAAAGTTTTGTAAAGTTCTTCAAAAGCCGGAGTTAAGTTTACAGACATAATCTCCACGTTTGGAAATCTGGACTTCAGGTCATTCATGTGATCCTGTGCACGGTCTACCTGGTCTGCTTTCTGACGGATCGGCATCTCGATCAATAATGTTTTCAATCCGGTCATTGCTGCCAATGTAGAAACCACTCCGGAATCCACTCCTCCTGAAACTCCTATTACATATCCGTTTACTCTGGCTTTTGTAGCATAGTCTTTTAACCAGCCAACGATATGGTCTATCACTTTTTGTGTCTGCATCGTTTATATTTTTTTAGTCTATTCCAAATTCTTTAGGATATTTCACCATCCCTTTTTTATTTTTTAATCCGTCTTTTACCAGCTCAACAGCCATGCCATTTACTTCCGGAATTTCAAACGGAAATGAGATCCCAAAATTACTTGTTTTTTTGTAACCAAACTTCGGATAATAATTTTCATGTCCGATCAGGATCACCGATTGATATCCTAGCTGCTGGGCAATACGATGGCCTTCAAGGATTAACTGTCCTCCAATTCCCTGATTCTGATACTCAGGCTTTACTGAAACAGGAGCCAGAGCTAATGATTCAAATGTTTCCGTGCCATTTTCAACAGTAAGTTTTGTAAACAAAATATGCCCGGCAATAGTTCCATTTTCGTCCTCAGCAACTAAAGACAGTTCAGAAATAAATGCTTCAGATTTCCTTAATTTTTCAACAAGAAAATGCTCCTGATGGTCACTATGTTCCCTATCTCTGAAGGCTTCTTCCGTCAGTTTAAAAACCGCCTCATAATCTTTTTCCTCTTCTTTTCTTATTGTTATCATTGAATATACTTTTCGCGTTTTAATTCATACCAAGAACAGTTAACGCCAGAGTCTTCAAATTCTTCTGTATTTTCAAAGCCTAATTTGGTTAGAATATAATTAGAGCCTGTATTTCCGACATCGGCAAAAGCGAATATAGTATGTGCATTTAACTCGTTAAAACCATAATCCAGCGTAGCATTTGCTGCTTCCCAGGCATATCCTTTTCCCCAAAACTCAGGAATAAAGCGATATCCTAAATCCAGAGTTTCTACATGCCCGTTAACAGGTTCTTTTAATAGTTTTAACCCACACCATCCTATGAATAATCCGCTTTCTTTTTCAATAACAGCAAGTCTTCCTACTCCGTTTTCTTCATATTGTTTCTGAATCATTTTGATGATTTCCTTTGATTCTTCTATACTTTTCACGGGAGTTCCAAGGTATTTCATCACCTCAGGATCGGAATCCATAAGGAACATTCGTTCAGCATCTTCTTCTTCAATCTTTCTTAAAATGAGTCTTTGAGTCTCTATTTTCATAGTATCAGTTTTGTTCATCGGTTCCAAAAATGGTAACCTCTGTTTTTAATCCTTTTTTTATATCTGTGTCCTTCATTTTATTTCCGCCTACATTTAAAGTCTGTAGAGCCAGGTTTCCGGAAATATCAAGGTGTTGAATTTTATTGTGCTCTACATTCAGCCTCCTTAAATTTTTAAGCTGAGAGAGTTCAATTGTTTTTAGCTGATTTAAAGATAATGTTAATTGGTCAATTTTTGGTGTTCCTTTCAGCGAAATAGTCTCCAAAAAGTTATTATCAAGATATAAAGAACTAAGGTTTTTAAGATTTTCAGCTTTAAATGAAACTACTTTACATCCTGTGCATGAAAAAAGGTTTAGTTTCTCCATATTTTTCAGAACAATGGAAGAAATGGCATTATCATCCAGCATCACCATTTTTACATTTTTGAAGAAATGCAGATCGTCTGTGGAAATAATCCCTTTTTGAACCAAAAAGAGGTTGTTAACCGCTTCTGCTTCAGACTGGCTTATCATTCCGTCTTTATTTACATCAAAGTTTTCAATGACTGTCTTTTCCAGGTTTTTATCTTTAAAATCAAGCTTCTGTGCCTGCAAAACAGACCATACGAAAATACCGGTAATAGCGGTAAATATTTTAAATTTCATCATGAAATGTCCATTTAATCCTTATTTTTGTAAACTTAATGTAAAAATAATGAAGATTTTCAGATATATTGCCGTTTCTTCTGTTTTAATTGCGGGATTGAACTCCTGTAAAAAAGAACCTGAAAACCAGTGGAAAATAGAGGTAAAAGATACCGCCGAAAAAATTGAAATGACGGATATTTCCAAGGAGTTTTATAACCCAAACATTCCTTTAGATCAGTTTAAAGCTAAGTTTCCATGGTTTCAGGGAACCGTTTCTGATGCTGATTTCTCTAAAAGAAGAGCTGATGCGGAAGAGATTAAAATTTATAAAGAAGCAATAGGAAAAATTGATCAGGCTAAATTGCAGAAAGACCTTCAGGATTTATTTTCACATATCAAATATTATTTCCCCCAGTTTAAAAGTCCAAAGGTATATCTGTTTTCATCGGCACTGCAAATGGTTCAGGATCCTATCTTTTATGATGAAAAAGGGAATCTTTTATTCATCGACATTACCGGTTTTATGGGGGATGGCAATGCTCACTACAAAGGGCTGGAGCTGTATTTCCAGAAATCTATGAATCCACAGAATATTGTTCCTAAGGTTTCTCTTCTTTTTGCCGAAAATATTGTAACCGAATCTCCGGATCATCAGAAATTCATAGATCAGGTGATTCTTAACGGAAAAGTAATGATCCTTCAGGATGCATTCCTTCCTGATACTCCGGATTACTTGAAAATGAATTACACTCAAAAACAATACGAATGGGCTACTTACAATGAGGCCAATATCTGGAATTATTTCGTGGAAAGCAATCTGTTATTTGGAGATGATCCAAGATTAGGAGAACGTTTTATTGCGCCGGGCCCCTTCTCAAAGTTCTATACTGAAATAGACAATGAGTCTTCCCCACAGATCGGAATTTTTACAGGCTGGCAGATCTGTAAAGCCTACCTCAAGGAGAAACCGGATACAAAACTTACAGCCTTCCTGAAAATGGATGCTACCCAAATTTTTAACGAATCCGGTTATAAGCCCCGTGTAACAAAGTAACCGTTATTTCATACCTATAGAAGACTTTTTGTAACTACAGAAAGTCTTTTTTATATCATTTCCTGATGAAGATAATTTCGCAGAAATTTTGGATAAGCTGAAGAAGTATTAACTTTGCTGAAAAATTTTAGATTGATATGAGAAAAACTCAGATTACGATAGATGTAGAGCTTGATGAAAACCACGTTCCGGAAAACATCACATGGAATGCTCAGGATGGCGGGATTGAAAAGGAGGAAACAAAGGCTACCATGATCTCTGTATGGGATGACAAAGCAATGGAAGCTTTAAGAATTGATCTTTGGACAAAGGAAATGCCTGTAGATCAGATGAAAATGTTTATCCACCAGATTCTAATTTCTTTAGGAAATACCTATCAAAGAGCAACCGGAGAGGAGGATGTGGCACAATGGATGGAAGAAATAGCAGAAGAGTTTGCTGTAAAATCGGCTATAAAGTAAAAATGTAACAATGAAACAATTTAACAGTGTAACAATTCTAAAACATTGGTAAATTAGTACACTGTTAGATTGATAAATTATAAAAATATTATGAATTTTAATACGAAAGTAATTCACGGAGGGCAGCATCATGAGTCTGCAACGGGATCTGTAAACGTTCCTGTATTCTTAACCTCTACGTTTGCACAAAAAAGCCCTGGAGTACACTCCGGATATGAATATTCAAGAGCAGCTAACCCTACAAGACAGGCATTAGAAGATTCTTTAGCCAGCATTGAAAACGGAGCGAGAGGATTGGCTTTCGGTTCTGGTCTTGCTGCCATCGACTGTGTTTTGAAGTTATTAAACCCTGGTGATGAAGTAATTGCTGTAGATGATCTTTATGGTGGTACTTACAGAATGTTTACCAGACTTTTTGAAAAATATCAGCTTAAGTTCACATTCGTGAATTTTGATGATGCTTCTAAAATTGCTGATGTAATCACAGATAAAACAAAACTGATCTGGGTAGAAACTCCAACAAACCCATTGATGAAGTTAGTAGATATCAAAGCTGTTGTAGACGTTGCTAAAGGAAAAGATATCTTAGTAGCTGTAGACAATACTTTTGCAACGCCTTATATCCAAAGACCAATTGATCTGGGAGCTGATATCGTAATGCACTCCGCTACCAAATATTTAGGAGGACATTCGGACGTTATTGCGGGTGCGCTTATTGCGAAAGATGCGGAATTAGGTGAAAAACTTCATTTCATTCAGTTTGCAAGCGGTGGTATCTTAGGCCCTCACGATTCTTACCTTGTTTTAAGAGGGATCAAAACACTGGCATTAAGAATGCAGAGACATTCTGACAACGGTCTTGCTGTAGCAAAATATCTTGAAACTCATCCGGCAGTAGATAAAGTAATTTATCCTGGATTAGAATCTCATCCTCAATATGAGCTGGCAAAATCTCAGATGAAGGAATCTGGAGGAATGGTTTCATTCACTTTCAAATCTGGAAAGAAAGAAGATGCCATCAAGTTCCTTGAAAAAGTAAGAGTATTTACACTGGCTGAATCTTTAGGAGGAGTAGAATCTCTGGCTAACCACCCTGCTTTAATGACTCACGCTTCTATCCCGGCTGAAAAACGTGCTGAATTGGGAATCACTGATGACCTGGTACGTTTAAGCGTTGGTATTGAAGATGCTGAAGACCTTATCGCAGATCTGGAAAAAGCTTTTTCTTAGACAATAAAACAAATAAAATGAGAAGGATTTAATATCTTTCTCATTTTTATTATCACCACAAATATATATGAAAGACACAAGAAAAGCAGTCATTACAGATTTACCTCAACTGGCTGAACTGTTCGATCAATACAGAATATTCTATCACAAATCATCTGATATTCCTGCTGCCTCAGATTTTTACAGGAAAGAATTGAAAATAAAGACTCTGAAATTTTCGTTGCAGAAGAAAACGGAGTTTTAACAGGTTTTGTACAATTATACCCTATATTTTCATCCACCAGAATGCAGCGTTACTGGCTATTAAATGACCTGTACGTTAATGCCAACTATAGAGGAAAAGGCTATTCTAAAGAACTTATTGAAAGAGCAAAAGAATTATGCAGAGCTTCAAACGCCTGTGGAATCCTTCTTGAAACAGGAAAAGGAAATGATGTAGGCAATCAGCTTTATCCTGCCTGCGGTTTTGAACTTTATGACTCCGTGAACTTCTATGAATGGAGCAATTCATGAGTAATAAGCAATGGGCAATGAGTAATAAAATATGATCACTCATATTTTCCTACAAAAAAACTCTAATCACTACCCCATCTTAGGCACCTAAATTTTAACTTATAACCCAAAAACAACATGACAGATTTTCAGAAATACGTTCAAAGATATCTAGACCAGATTCCATCAGAAGACTGGCTGACTGAATTAAAAATATCAGAAGAAAAAACAATAGGAATTTATTCTAATCTTACTGAGGAACAATCAAAATTTGCTTACGCTGAGGGAAAATGGACACTGAAAGAATTACTTCTGCATTTATCCGATACAGAAAGAGTTTTCCAATACAGAATATTAGCTTTTGCAAGAGGGGATAAAAACAATCTTCCGGGATTTGACGAAAATGAATATGCAGATCAATCTTTCGCCAGTGAAAGATCTCTGGAATCTTTGTTGGATGAATATAAACTTGTAAGAAAGTCTTCTCAGATCTTAATAGAAACAATGAACCCTTCTGCCTTAAAAAATATCGGTACGGCTAATGGCAATGAAATATCGGCAGAAACGATAGCAAAACTGATTATTGGTCATAATTATCATCATCTTAATATTATTGAGGAGAGGTATTTATCTAAATTGGGATGGATGTAAGAATATAATAAATTTTGGCTAAAGCCAGTGGAATATATTGTTTATTGTTAAACGGGCTAAAGCCCGTTTCTATTGAATTTGATAAAATACCGTAAAATTTGTTTTAAACAATATTATCAAACATGTATTTTTCATTCATAAGCAATAATGCATATATAATTTACACACATAAAAAATATCAATAGTGACGGGCTTTAGCCCGTCTTTTAATTTTATAATCCAATCCTATTGGCTTTAGCCAAAACTTAATTAAAAAACATTATTTTTGATAAAAACAACACAAATGTCATTTATCAAAATTTATATTCACCTTGTCTTCTCAACAAGAAACAGAACTCCCTATCTCAATACATTCGACCTAAGAATAAAAGTATGGAAACATATCAAAGAATATTCTTCAGAAAAAGGAATATTCTTAGACATGATTAATGGATATTCAGACCATTGTCATTGTCTGATTTCTTTAGGATCGGATCAGAATATAGAAAAAATAGTACAACTATTGAAAGGGGAATCGTCTTATTGGATCAATAAACATCAACTCACCAAAGATAAATTTGCATGGCAGGATGAATACTTTGCTGTTTCTGTCTCTGAAAACAAATTAGATGTGGTAAGGAATTATATCAAAAATCAAGAAAAACATCATCAGAAAAAAAGTTTTGCAAACGAATATCAGGAATTCATTGAAAAATATAATTTTAAAATATAGGTTTTGGCTAAAGCCAAATGAATTTTTATGTATTGTTGAATGGGCTAAAGCCCATTCCTATTGAATTTGATAAAATGCTGTAAAATTATTTTAAACTAAATCATCATTACAGAAAGCATCCTATTTTTTCAATCGTAAAAATAATTGACAACCATACAGTACAATTTACACTTATGAAACATCAATAGAGACGGGCTTTAGCCCGTCTTTTAATTTTATAACCCAATCCATTGGCTTTAGCCAAAACTTAAAAACTCTGCAATATGTTCTTCCTTTATTATCCTCACTTTTTTGTTTAAAATTCACAGATTTTCTACCTTTACCCATTGTTTATGAATACATAAAAATATGGAACCTATTATTGAAATATTAAAATCCGGCGGAACTATTCTTTACCCTACAGATACCATTTGGGGGATTGGTTGTGATGCGACTAACATAGAAGCTGTCAACAAAATTTTTGACATCAAAAAACGTGAGAAAAATAAATCTATGATCATTCTGGTAGAATCTGAAAAAAGACTTCAGGATCTGGTGGATGTTCCGGAAATGGCTTGGGAAATTATTGACCTAAGTGAGAAACCGGTAACCATTGTTTATGAAAACCCAAGAGGGCTGCCTAAAGAATTGCTTGCTGAAGATGGCAGCATCGGAATCAGATTGGTAAAGAATGACTTCTGTAAAAAACTTATTACTAAACTAAATAAGCCTTTAGTTTCTACGTCTGCCAATTTCAGTGGTGATAAAAGTCCGCTGAAATTCTCTGATATTTCTCCGGAAATCATCAGTTTGGTGGATTATGCTGTGGAGGAAGACAGAGATAAAGTTTCAAAATACTCAGGATCTTCCGTTATTAAAATATGGAATGATAACAGGATAAAAGTTCTCAGAGAATAAAAATCCGGTGTTAATCTGTTTATTTTTTAGAGTCTTGTCAGTGTATATCGGCAGGATTTCTTTTTTTTAATTCTATCTTTGCAAAATCCAACTCTTAAAATACATGCTATGAATCATCAAGAATTCGCTCAAATGTGGATAAATGCCTGGAACTCTCATGATTTAGAGAAAATCCTCTCCCACTATTCTGACGATATTGAGATTACTACTCCCATGATTGCCATGGCTACCGGAGGAAAAGAAAGTTCCTTACAGGGAAAAGAAGCCGTTCGTGAATACTGGAGAAAGGCACTGGATAAGTTTCCGGATCTGCACTTTGATCTGATTCATTCCACAGCAGGAGTAGATTCTGTAGCATTGTTTTATAAGTCTATCATGGATAAACATGCTGTAGAAGTGATGTTTTTTAATGAAGAAGGAAAAATAAGTAAAATGTACGCTCATTATGACTAATGACCGGCATTGGTAGAAATTGACGCTATTATAAACGATGAAAATTAATCTTACTCAAAATAAGAATTTAAAACTTTTTAAAATCATTTCTGAAGCTGCAGAAAGAAATAACCAATCTGTATACATTGTTGGTGGATACGTCCGTGATCTTCTGATGAAGAGAAAGGCTTCCACGGATATCGACTTTGTAACTGAACAGAGCGGTATTGAACTGGCTCAGAATGTAGCTCAGGATATTGATCCTAAATTAAAGGTTTCCGTATTTAAAACCTATGGAACAGCGATGATCAAATATAAAGATCTTGAGCTGGAATTTGTTGGTGCCAGAAAGGAAAGCTATACGGAAAACAGCCGAAAACCTGAAGTAGAAGGCGGAACATTGGAGGACGACCAGAAAAGAAGAGATTTTACCATCAATGCAATGGCTATTTCCCTGAATAAAAATAACTTCGGAGAACTGATTGACCCGTTCAACGGAATTGAAGACCTTGAAAAAGAAATTTTAAGAACTCCATTGGAGCCCGCTCAAACCTATTCTGATGATCCATTGAGAATGATGAGAGCGATAAGGTTTGCGTCCACTCTAAATTTTACTATCGAAGAAAATTCATTGGAGGCCATTAAACAGGAAGCGGAAAGAATCAAGATTGTTTCTATGGAAAGAATCATGGTAGAATTCAACAAGATCATGCTATCTGAAAAACCTTCTGTTGGCTTGAGATTAATGGAACAAACAGGACTTTTAAAGCTTGTTATTCCTGAACTGATCGAACTTAAAGGAGTGGAAGAAGTGGAAGGACAAACCCACAAAGATAATTTCTACCACACTCTTGAAGTTGTGGATAATATTTCTTTGAATACTGATAACCTTTGGCTTCGCTGGGCTGCATTACTCCATGATATAGGAAAAGCCCCTACAAAAAAATTTGTGGAAGGTACAGGATGGACGTTCCATGGACATGAGTTTTTAGGCTCTAAAATGGTAAAAACACTTTTCCAGAGATTGAAACTGCCTTTGGGAAGCGATATGAAATATGTTCAGAAGATGGTAAAGCTTTCTTCCAGACCTATTGCTTTAATTACGGATGATGCCTCAGATTCTGCTTTAAGAAGGCTTTTATTTGATGCAGGAGAGGACCTTGAAGATCTCTTTACTCTCTGCAAGGCAGATATCACTACCAAAAACTCAAGAAAGCAGGAGAAATTCAAGAAAAACTTTGAATATGTAGCCGTTAAGATTAAAGAGGTAGAGGAAAAAGATCAGGTTAGGAACTTCCAGCCTCCTATTACCGGAGAAGAGATCATGGAAATGTTTAACCTTCAACCGGGCCGTGAAATTGGTATTTTAAAGGAAAAGGTAAAAGAAGCCATCCTTGAAGGTGAAATTCCAAATGAAAAGG
>NZ_MAYF01000365.1 GCF_001684955.1 Chryseobacterium contaminans
CAATAATTCCAAAAATATCCAACATTAAAATTATATGAAATTAGGAGCATTTTCAATCAGTCTAAGTGTAAAAGACCTTCAGAAATCCAAAGATTTTTATGAAAAACTGGGATTTACAATTATGGCTGGAACTACAGAGCAAAACTATCTCATTATGAAAAACGGATCTACTTTAATAGGTTTGTTTCAGGCAATGTTTGATGGGAATATGCTTACTTTTAATCCAGGATGGGATGAAAATGCCCAAAACCTTGAATCCTTTGATGATGTACGTGAAATTCAGAAACGTTTAAAGGAAGGTGGGATAGAGTTGGATAAAGAAGCTGATAAATCCACCACAGGACCAGAACATATCTACCTGAAAGATCCGGATGGAAATATGATCCTGATCGATCAGCATCGATAATATAAAAGCACTTACAGGCAAAATTCAAAACAATTTAAAACTTAACTAAAAAACAATCATGGCATCAGTAAACGTTTATTTAACATTCAACGGAAATTGTAGAGAAGCATTTGATTTCTATAAATCGGTTTTCGGAGGAGAATATCCTTATATCGGAACCTTTGGAGAAATGCCGCCAATGGAAGGGAAAGAACTTCCTGAAGAGGATAAGAACAAAATTATGCACGTTACCCTTCCTATTTCCAAAGAAACGGTATTAATGGGAAGCGATACAGGTGGAGAATGGGCTCCCAACTTCAAAGAAGGAAATAACTTCTCAATTTCTATTAATGCAGAATCTAAAGAAGAAGCAGAAAAGCTATTCAACGGTCTGTCTGCAGGCGGACAGGTCACAATGCCATTGGCAGACACTTTCTGGGGTGCTTATTTTGGAATGTTCACGGATAAATTCGGGATCAACTGGATGGTTAATTATGATGATCCTGCTAAAATGCAGCAACATCCGTAACCATATTCATATCCTATCCAGAAGAGATAATAAAACAAACCGGCAGCAGAAACTGTCGGTTTTATTTTTAATACAGATAATGATGATTTACCGAACCCGGCATAAAACTTAAGGGGTAAAAATTATGTTTGCTATTATTGATTTAAAATATTAATTTTGTTAAAAACGATAGATAATAGTAATTGATAAGCATGAGAAAGGTCTTTACGAAGTTGGCATTCACAGTATTAAGTTTAGGTTCGGTTCTTACGTGGGCACAAAAAAATGATCTGGGCGCCTGGTATATGTATTTTGGAAATAATAAGATCAGTAAGAAACTAAACTGGCATAACGAAATTCAATACAGGAATTTTGATGCCATTGGGGATCTGGAGCAGCTTCTGATCCGAACCGGGATTGGATATGACCTGACGGAAAATAATAATAACGTGTTGTTAGGATACGGATTTATCCTTAGCCAGCCGTATGTAAACGGAGATAAAAAAGAAAATATAGAACATAGGATTTTTCAGCAGTATATTACCAAGCAGAAGTTCGGACGTTTTAACCTTCAGCACCGTTATCGTTTGGAAGAACGTTTTCTGGAAGATGATTTTAGAATGAGATTCCGTTATATGTTAGGATTGAATATTCCGATCACTCAAAAAGAAATGCTGCCGAAAACATTGTATGCATCAGTATATAATGAGATTTTCCTGCATTTCAACAGTCCTGTTTTTGACAGAAATAGAGTTTATGGTGCTTTGGGTTACGTGATTAACAAAAACATGAGAATTGAAGCCGGATACATGAACCAGATTCAGGAAAACAGAAACAGAGGGCAAATTCAGATTGGTTTTTATAACAATATACCGTTTACCAAAAACTGATATTGACCTTTCTGCTGGATGCGCTGATGAAAAAGCTTTTATTTAAAAGAGACTGATTAAAAAATAACACAAAAAACAACACATAATGCATTCAGGAAAAAGATTTGGAGCACGTGAATTCATCAACTGGACACGTCGCAGTATTTATGCCTTAATCGTATTGGCAGCCATTCCTACGATTTTATATTTTTTAGGCTGGAAATTTCTTTCTGTGCCCTGGCAGCCTATAGCCATCATGGGAACAGCAGTTGCTTTTATTGTAGGATTTAAGAATAATGCCAGCTACAGCAGACTCTGGGAAGCAAGGCAGATTTATGGAGCTATCATTAATGATAGCCGCAGCTTTGGATATATTGTAAGAGATTCTCTTAATGGTAAAGATCCGGGTAAAGTAAAAGAAATGTTCCTTCGTCATTATGCATGGCTTACTGCTTTACGGTTTCAGCTCAGAGAACCAAGGGTATGGGAAAATACAGGAACAGCTCAGTTTGATGAATATGCCAAGAAATATGATATCCCGGAAAGGCTTTCCAAGCTGGATGACGAATTGAAAAAATATCTTTCAGAAACAGAACTTCAATATATTCTGAGCAAGAAAAACAGGGCAACACAATTGATGGCCCGCCAAAGCAAAGAATTGTCTGAAGCTTATGAAAAAGGAGAGATCAATGATTTTCAGTGGACGCAGATCAATCAGCAATTGGTGAAATTTACTGATAGCCAGGGAAAAGCAGAGAGAATTAAAAATTTTCCTTATCCAAGGAACTTTTCATCCATTACAACTTATCTTTTGTTGTTGTTTATTGTATTTGTCCCTTTCGGATTACTGAAAGAATTTGATAAATTAGGGGAAGGTTCTATGGTAGAAGGATGGACAATTTGGTTCAATATTCCTTTCTCCTTATTGGTAACATGGTGTTTCCATACCTTAGACAGTGTAGGAGAGGCATCCGTAAACCCTTTTGAAGGAAGTGCCAATGATGTCCCAATTACCCAGATCAGCCGCACCATTGAAATAGATATGAGAGATATGCTGGATGAAACAGATCTTCCACCAGCCATCACTCCAAAAAACAATATCGTACTTTAATTTGAAGTTGCATTTAAATCTGCGTTATCTGCGTGAGACAAAAAACTATAAAGTTTAGAAAAATAGCCAGTCATATCAACTGCTTTTTTTAACCTTAACAACAAAAAAATAATACTTAAAAAAACTAAATCAAAATGATTCACAGTTATGTTATAATATCCATTGTAGTCTTACTGTCTGTAATGATATTGGTAATGATCGGGCAGAAGCTGAAAGTTGCTTATCCTATTTTCCTGGTGATTGCAGGATTGCTGATAAGCTTCGTTCCGGGAATGCCCCGTGTAGAAATAGAGCCGGATCTTGTGTTCCTTATTTTTCTTCCTCCTATTTTATTTGAAGCCGCATGGTTTACCTCCTGGCAGGATTTTCATAAATGGAGAAAACAGATATTTTCCATGGCTTTCGGATTGGTGTTTTTAACATCAATAGTTGTTGCTTACCTTTCATCGTCCATTATTCCGGGGCTTACGGTAGCAATGGGCTTCTTGTTGGGAGGTGTAAATTCCCCGCCGGATGCGGTAGCCGCTACTTCTGTATTGAAACACATGAAAATTCCTAAAAAGATCACCAATATTCTGGAAGGGGAAAGTTTGATTAATGACGCATCCAGTTTAATAGTTTTTAAATTTGCCCTTGCAGCAGTTATTTCAGGACAGTTTATCTGGAGGGATGCCGTTCAGGATTTCTTCACTATGGCCATTGGCGGAATTGCAGTAGGTGTGGCGGTAGGTTTTCTGTTTGGGGCGCTGTTGAGGATTATTCCTACCAATTCCAATATTGATACGGTGATTACCCTGATTGTTCCTTACATTATGTATGTAGGTGCTGAACACTTCCATTTTTCAGGAGTATTGGCGGTGGTTGCAGGCGGATTATTGATGTCTTACAATTCCCATTGTTATCTGAGTCATACCTCAAGAATTCAATCCGGAAATGTCTGGAGTGTTTTGATATTCCTGATGAATACCATTATTTTTATCCTTATAGGTCTTGAATTGCCAATTGTTGTGGATGGACTTACAGATTATACCATTTCCGAAGGAATTTTCTACAGCGTGGTGATTGGTGGAGCTATTATCGGAACCAGAATCGTATACAGTTATGCATTGATGTATTTCCCAAGGCTTTGCTCGAAAGAATTAAGATTAAAAGTACCGAAACCAGACTGGCGTGAACCTTTTATCATCAGTTTTGCTGCGATGAGAGGAGTGGTTTCGTTGGCAGCAGCATTGTCTATTCCTGCTTTTTTACCCAATGGTGAAGCATTTCCACACAGAAATATTATCTTGTTCGTCACTTTCGTTATTATATTAATTACTCTGGTTGGTCAGGGATTATTACTCGCTCCGATTCTAAAGCTATTAAATATCCAGGATGCAGGAAGCGAATTACCGGAAGAAAAACAGGAAGTGATTTTGATGCGTAAGCTTAAAGAAACGGCTTTACATAAACTGGAAAATGATTTTTCCGATCTGGCCGTATCTAACAGTCTTGTTCGCCATCAAAAGCATAAACTGGAAAACGAAATGATGCTGATGGCAGACAAAGCACAATGTATGGCTTCAACCGGAGACTACGTAACAGCAATTAATCAGAATAAAGATGTGCTGCGTCAAATTATTCAGGCTCAGAGAAATGAACTGCACAGAATGAAAAAAGAGAAAATATTTGATGATCATGTGATGAGAACCATTGAAATGCAGTTGGATTTTGATGAAGCAAAAATTACCGGCTTCTCCCACGGATAATCTAGTGTTTTTACGATAAGGTAAAAATAAGACCGCAAAAGTCACAAAAGGATTTAAGCTAAGTCTAAAATTAGAGTTAACTTGCATAAGATTCACGAAGGGAAAATCTACAGGTTTTCAAACTTAAGTGTTCTTCTATGCAGTAAGAATATTAACTTTAAAATAACTTAAGTGTTCAAACCCTTTTGTGACTTTTGTGGTTAAAATAGTTTAGTAGTTCATCAAACTTTAATAATATGAATACACCAATCACTGTTCAATACAAGATAAATGCTCCAATTGAAAAGGTTTGGAAAGCATTAACCGATAAGAATGAAATGAAGTCCTGGTATTTTGATATTCAGGATTTTGAACCCAATGTAGGTCAGATATTCAATTTCTACGAGCCGGGAGGTGAAAACAAATACCATCATCAGGGTGAAATTCTGGAAATGATCCCCAATCAAAAATTAAAACATACCTGGTCTTATCCTGATTTTTCAGATCTGAAAACAACCGTTACATGGGAATTACAGCCTGAAGATAACGGAACTTCAGTGAAGCTTACCCATGAAGATATAGATCATTTTAAAGATTTGGGAGAAGGATTTTCAAGAGAAAATTTCATAGGTGGCTGGAACTCAATTGTAGGACAAAGTTTAAAAGAATATCTAGAAAAATAAGAGAATGATAGCATTAGAATCTTTTCATATTCAGGATGCACCGGAATTGATCTCAAACATAAAAGATAGCAGGCCTCTTCTTCAGTTTGCTGGTCCGATGTATAGTTTTCCCTTGACTACAGATCAGCTTGAAAGAGACTTATCTGATGAAAACAGGACCCTTTTCAAAATAGTTGATGATGAAAGTCAAAATACAATCGGGCATGCGCAGATCTTTTTAAAAGAGAAAACTTTTCTGTTAGGCAGGATTCTGATCTGGGATGAAAATAACCGCGGGAAAGGGTATGGGAAAAAAGTAATGCAGGAACTCCTGAAATATGGATTCAGTACTTTCAACAGAGAAGTGGCGGAACTGAATGTATACGATTGGAATACCGGAGCGATTGAATGCTACAAAAAAGTAGGTTTTGCTATTGATCCGGATGTAAAGAATGAAGTGAAAATTGATGATGAAACCTGGGTTTCTATCAATATGAAAATTTACAGGGATACTTTTGAATTATAGAAATCATGAGCAGATTTACAGGGCTTAGACCCATGCTTTGGACTGAGAACTTAGATGAAACCATAGGGTTTTACATGCATATTCTCGGTTTTGAATTGTTAGGCAGAAATGATGAATGGCATTGGGCTTCCCTTCGGAAAGATGATGTTTATATCATGCTTGCTTTGCCTAATGAGCATGAAAATCCAGTGACTATAGGTTTTACCGGATCATTTTATTTTAATGTAAATAAAGTGGATGAATTATGGGAAGATCTTAAAACAAAGGCCAGAATCTGTTATGAAATTGAAACTTTTGAATGGGGAATGAGGGAATTTGCAGTATATGATAACAATGGATATATCCTACAATTTGGTGAACCTGTGGATAATATTGGCAATACGGAATAAAATTTGCTATTTTTGGGGAAATATTTAGAAAGTCAATGAAAAAAAATATAATAGCGGGTTTCGCAGCAATTTTATTACTGGCATCTTGTAACAAGGATAAAGAAATTCTTGATACCTTAAATACCTATAATAATTCAATGGAAGCAAAAGGGTATCACTTCGGTGATAAACTTCAGCTTCCAAAAGAAGTAACAGAAAATGCAGAAAGCGTAACCATCAGCTTTGGAGATAAAGAAACAACAGATTTAACGATTGATCCTAAGTTTTTTACTTTAGGAGATAATGCAGTTACTTTCAATATCAAAACAAAAGGTGGGGAAGTATTGAACCAGGATGCAACCATCAATGTATTTGCAAAAAATCCTGAAAAAAATATTGCTTACCAGATTGTAGCAGAATATCCTCATGACCCTAAAAACTTCGTACAGGGATTCCAGGCAGATGGAAATACTATTTATGAAAGTGATGGACAGAACGGATCTTCGCAGATTTTAAAATATACATTAGGAACAACTACACCCCTTGCTTCTACGAAACAGGCTCCTGAAGATTTTTCTGAAGGAAGTACCATTGTTGGTGATAAGGTATACCAGTTAACATGGCAAAGCAAAAAAGGATATATTTATGATAAAAGTTCCCTTAAATTGCTTTCAGAATTTGCTTATCCAAATGTATTAGGTGAAGGTTGGGGATTAACTTATGATGGGAAAAACCTGATTGCATCAGACGGCAGTAAATTATTATATTTCCTTGATCCTAAAGATCCTTCAAAACTTATCAAATACATCGCAGTAGCAGGAAGTTCACAGGCTTATGACCAACTGAATGAGCTGGAATACCACAACGGATTCCTGTATGCTAATGTATGGCAAAAACCGATCATCCTTAAAATCAATCCTACAACAGGAGAAGTAGTGGGTACATTTGATTTCACAGAAATCGCAAAACAAAATACCAAAGGAAGCGACGATGTTCTGAACGGAATTGCTTTCAAAGGAGAAAATATGCTGGTAACAGGGAAGAACTGGCCAAAGATTTATGAAGTTGTTATTAAATAAGAAAAGTTTCATAACAATTTCTGTCTGAATAAAATAAATATGTAAATTGGTAGCGTTCCGTAAGGGGCGCTATCTTAGTAAAAGAATTTTGAGATTAATCTATCTGATATGCATTTTTATCTTCTGTACCTCTGCGGCGCAGAATGTTCTTCCTTTGGATACTTTGAAGCTGAAAGAAGCCAAAGACATGCTTGCCGACGATTACGGAAATCTGTACATCTATAAAAATAAGGACTTTAGCTTTACCAAATATGACTCTTTGGGAAAACAGATCGGGAAAATGATGCTTACCGTCCCTTATAAGGTTCAGACGGTACAAAATCCTTTAAACGTACCTTTATTTTCTGAAAATGCCCAGGAAATGAAATTTGTGGATCAGAATATGAACGAGATCCAGCGAATAGATTTTAAACAGAAATTTGGTTTTATAAGAATGGCCTATGCTGAAGATTTGCAGCAATTATGGTTGTTAGATGACAGTACCAAGCGCCTTATTCAGTATAATTTCAGAAATGATACCACTATCAACTCATTTCCTTTTGATATCAGCTTTGAGGATCTGATGGATTTACTGGTGTATGAAACCAAAGTGTATGTTCTTACCAAAAAACATATCAGAATTTATAACCTGAAGTTCGAAAAACTGTTTGAAGCAACAGTGGATAATGGAAAACGATTCAGAAGAGAGAATGATACTATTTTGGTTATTACCAATAATTCAATTTTAAAATATGTTCCTGAGAAAGGAATGAGTGTTGTTTTTGATGATCCGGAAGCGCAAATTGTGGATAAAAACATCCTTTCTTATTTTGAAATCAAGGGGAACAAGCTTTATCTTTACAGTCTTGAAAAAGTAAAGAAAGCCAGACAGCAGAAACAACAGGAAATGGAGCTTCAAACCTTAGAGCAAACTAATGAAAAGCCTGTAGAAAATGTTGAAGAAAAGTCTAATGAAACAGAGACAAAAAAGAAACCCTCTGATAATACAATGGAAAA
This sequence comes from Chryseobacterium contaminans, assembly GCF_001684955.1. Lineage (GTDB taxonomy): Bacteria > Bacteroidota > Bacteroidia > Flavobacteriales > Weeksellaceae > Chryseobacterium > Chryseobacterium contaminans. The sequence continues at coordinate 8,232 of NZ_MAYF01000365.1, forward strand.
ATTGATTGAAGAGACTTCTGAAGTTCAGGCTGCAGGCGTAGAAAAGCTTATCAATTAATCAGTAAATACAAGGAAAAAGAATATTATGCATATTGCAGTTACAGGAAACATTGGAGCAGGAAAAACAACTTTAACCACAATGCTTTCCAAGCATTACGGATGGGATGCACAATTTGAAGACGTAGATCACAATCCTTATCTGGAGGATTTTTATTCAGATATGAGTAAATGGAGCTTTGCACTGCAGGTATATTTTCTGGGAAGCAGATTCCGCCAGGTGAAGGAGATCAGAGAAAGCGGTAAAAACATTATTCAGGACCGTACTATTTATGAAGATGCTCACATTTTTGCAGAAAACCTAAATGATATGAATCTTCTTTCAGACAGGGATTTCAATAATTATTCATCTCTTTTTGATCTGATGAAGTCATTTGTCTCTGCACCGGATCTTTTAATTTATCTGAAATCAGATGTTCCGAATCTGGTAAAGAAAATCTACAAAAGAGGACGTGAATACGAAGCATCCATCAGCATAGAATATCTTTCAAAACTGAATCAGAAATACGAAAAATGGATTTCCAATTATACAGAAGGGAAGTTGTTGATTATTGAAGTAGACGATTTAGATTTCGTAGAGAAACCGGAAGATTTTGGATTGATCCTGGAAAAAATTGAAACCGAATTACACGGATTGTTTTAACAAACTTTTATCAGAACATTAAGACAAGGTCCATTGAATTCTTGTTAAATTTGTGATAGACAAGTTTAATTTTTTAAATAATTAGAAATGTTAGTAAAGGTTTTACATAATGGAAGCTGTTCAAAATCGAACGCAGTACTAGAATATCTTGATGAAAATGGAGTGCCTTTTGAGATCATTAATATTATTGAGGATCCGCTTAGTATTCTTGAGATCAAGACCGTACTGAAAAAGCTTAACCAGAGTGTTTTTCATATCATTCGGAAGACAGATAAACTGTATACTGAAAATTATGCAGATAAAAATTATTCCGAAGAAGAATGGATCAAGATTTTGTCTGAAAATCCTTCCCTGATCCAGAGACCTATCCTGGTAAAAGGCTCAGTAGCCATGCTGGGAAGACCTATTGAGAATGTAAAGTTCTTTATTGAGAAATAATAAATATATATAAAAGTTGCGGCTGTTTCTTAGAAACAGCCGCAACTTTGTTGTTAAATAGGAGGAGATTTATTCTTTTTCTACACTCCAATAAAAAGACTGTCATTTTCTGACGGTCTTTTTTTATTTTACAATAGAATTACCCCTTCTATTTTTGCTACTTCCTGATAAATTTTCACGACCTGATTAGCATCTAAAACAAATGCATTAATGTTGCAGGCAGTGTATTTTCCATTTTTGCTTTCGCGGTTTCCTAATGTAAATTTAATCCCGTCAAAAACTTTGTAAATTTCAGTTAGTTTTGACTGATCTGTAGGAATAATAAATTTAAATAAATAATCCTCCGGAAAATCATGGTGACCTTCCAGTTTTTCCTGTAAAGATTTATAGAAATCCTCAGGATTTGCGTGTTGATTTCCTTGTAATATATCCATCTGCAATTCTAATATAATATATAAATATAACGAATTTTTCTCTATTTTCCAAATGGCCCTAACAGCGATTTGGAGTTTTGGTGTTCATAATCCTCGATGATATTAAAGAGTCCGGCTACCAATTGTTCAGAAGCAAGCTGGCTTAATCCGCCTGCATTTACTGTATTGCTGTTTCCTCCTAAAAGGCTTCCCAGAAAATTACTTCCGGCTAAAGCAGTGTTGATTGTTTTTACAATACCGTACTCATTCAGTTTTTCGTCTACCTTTGGAGCAATAGCTGCAACAAGCTGTTGGGATGTTTTTTCTTTCAAAATTTGAGTAGCAGTAGTCCCTTGGATAATTCTGCTTACATCTTGGGCGTTTAAACTGTTTACAGCACCTTGTAGGATAGGTTTTGAAGTATTTACAGTATAGGCTGCTGCCTGTGCAATATAATCTCTTTCCTTGGCAACCAGTGAAGGAGCAATTTTTTCCAGCATAGAGTTGATCTCTCTAAGTTGCTTAGGAAGAGCTTTATCTACCATGTTATTTTGTAAAAAGGCCTCTTTGTTAGCGTAAACTCCCATTCCTTTATCAATACCATTAAGTAGCATTCTTTTAATAATGGAAAGCCCCATATCGGAAGTGGCAATTGTTGTACAGGATTGTACAGTGGTCGTAATAAGGGCACCGGTTCCCATTATAAGAGCCGCTGCAATGATATATTTTTTCATTGATCTTTTTATTGCTTTTTTCAAAAACTGCACCAAAGGTAAATACTATTATCTATTTAACAAAATATTAATGATTAGTGAATTATTTGGTGATTTTTTAGATTAAAAAGATGATTTTGTTGTTGTGGATATTTTATTTTATTGGTGGTATTTTTGTTTTTTAATTTGTGTAATTTTATTTTATTGGTATTTTTATTTAATAAAACAAAGTATTTTTTGAATTTTTAAGATATATTAACAAGTTTGGGTTTTTTTTCTATTTTTGGTTAATGTCTTCATTTGAGAAATTAATTGCTTCAAAATGAGACAATGTTGAAAATCTGATTGTACGAATAAAATTGAAACTATATGAAACAAAGTAATTTGAAGTATTCATGTCTCATTGCTGTTTTATACTTCGGTATGAATGTCAATGCTCAGACTCAACCTAAAGATACTGCTGCTAAAGAGCAAAAGATCGATGAGGTAGTTCTGATTGGATATGGATCTCAGAAAAAGGAGAACGTAACCGGTAGTATCGGGGTCGTTTCTGCTAAAGATTTAGCGAATAAACCTAATGCTAACCCGCTTAGTTCTATACAGGGAAAAGTAGCAGGTGTACAGATTTTAAATTCTGGAGCACCGGGAGGGTCACCAAGAGTAGATATCAGAGGTATTGGTTCATTAACAGGTAAGACCGTCTTTATTGTTGATGGAATGATTACCGACGATATTTCTTTCTTAAGCCCTCAGGATATTGAATCTATGAGTGTCTTGAAAGATCCTTCGAGTTTGGCAATTTATGGAGCGAGGGCATCTAATGGTGCTGTGATTATTAAAACCAAAGCAGGAAGGGGGAAAAAACCAGTTTTCAATTTTAACTCCTATTTAGGAATTAAAACAGTAACGAATATTCCTAAAATGGTTAATTCAGACCAATATTTACAGCTGTATAATGAAAAACTAATCAATGATAAAGCAAAAGACCCTGTATTTTTAAACCGATCTTCTTACCCTAATGATACAGATTGGTTTAAAGAGATTTTCAGAACAAGCATTATTAACTCTAATGATATTTCCGCTTCAGGTACTCTAGGAAAATTAAATTACTATGTAAGTGTTGGAAATCTTCAGGATGAAGGGAATCTTGCAGCGGGACAAGGCATTAATTCAGGAAGTGGCTTTAACAGATTTAATACCAAAGCGAATTTAAGTTATAAAATTACAGATAATATTACAATCGGTAATAATTTCACTTTTTCAAAAATGCGTACAGACCATGCAAATAATCCTGTACTAGATGCTTATTCATCTCCTCCTGTTTACACTCCTATTAATCCTGATACTGGAGATTACCAATATTTTACATTAGCTAAAGTGCCTAATTCCAGAGCGAAATTGGATCTGTTCAGATCGCAAACCAGAGAAGAGAGATTATTGAATAATATTTGGGGAGAATATAAATTTTTAAAAGACTTTACATTACGAATTAGTTATAGTACTGATAATATTAATTCGAATAAATATGAGTTTACACCAACATCTTGGTATGCTCCTGTTGCTGAACAAAAACCAAATAAGTTAATAACGAGAGATTCAAGAACACGAAATTATATCTGGGATAATACATTAAGCTGGAAAAAAGATTTTGGCAAGCATAATCTAGAAGTATTAGCAGGATTCTCCAGAACTAGAAATTCTTATTCTCAAGCCTATGCAGAAGCTTTGAATGTTAATTATGACGGAACAAATGCTTCTATGGATATTTCTAAAGGAACAGATATTTATCGAACAGATTTTGAATATAAGGGGAGAGATGTTATTCCGTATCAGGATAGAATTCAATCCTTTTTTGGAAGGCTTAATTATGATTATGATGGAAAATATCTAGTGAATGCTTCGGTTCGTAGAGATGGAACTTCTAAATATTCTGCCAATGACAGATCCCGTGTATTTCCGGCAGTAAGTGCAGGATGGGTAATTTCCAGAGAAAACTTTATGAGCGGGCAGAATGTTGTGAATCTTTTAAAATTAAGAGCAAGCTGGGGTAAACTAGGGAATCCTGATGTACAAAGAGCTTATACACTCAATACAACTATTTTGGAAGGTGGAGCCTATTTCGGAAATTCCGGCTATCCTGCACAGACGATAGACACTGTTATAGATCCAAATATTGGCTGGGAAACTACTACTGGAAAAGATATAGGGTTGGAAATGGCGATGTTCAATAATAAATTGAAAATAGATGCTACTTACTTTGATAAAGACACTAAAGACGTAGTATATGGTATCGTTCAAGGTATGGTTTCTGGGGCATCTAACTGGAATAATTTTATTACCAATGCCTACTCATTTAATAATAAAGGATTTGAGTTTTCGGTTAATTATGATACTAAAATTAATGATCATATAAGAATTGGAGTATATGGAAACTTAACCACTTTAACGAATAAGATCACCTCTGTTTTAAATGATTCCTATCTAAATGCAGGTGCTAGTTTATACGGTAACTCAATTATAAGGTTACAGGAAGGGCAGGCTGTAGGTTCATACTATGGTTATCAGGTTGCAGGTGTTTTCCAGAATCAGGCTGAAGTAGATGCTGCAGCAACACAAAATGGAGCACAAATAGGAGGGTTTAAATTTGCAGACCTTGATGGAAACGGGGTGATAGATGTTAGAGATAAAACATTTTTAGGAAACCCTATTCCAAAAGGAACCTATGGATTTGGTGTAAATATGAAAGTATATGATTTTGATTTCGCTATTGATTTCCAAGGGGTGTTTGGTAACAAAATTTACAATTTCAACAGAGAGCAGCGCTATGGAAATGAAAGCTGGGATTTAGATTTTTACAATAACAGATGGCATGGTGCAGGAACATCTAATGCTTATCCAATGGCTACCAATAACCAAGCTATTATTTTACCAAACAGCTTTTATGTAGAAGATGGTAGTTATATAAGAATCAGAAATATTCAGGTTGGGTATAATTTACCTACATCATTTGCAAAATCGATGTCTATTACCAAGCTAAGATTATATGTAAGTGCACAGAATCCTTGGACAAGTTTCAAATATAATGGCTTCTCCCCCGAAATCTTAAATACTGATAGAGTACAAATGGGTGTGGATAATAATATTTATCCAATTTCAGCTATTTATACTTTGGGGCTTAATGTAACATTTTAACAAGAAAGAATTATGAAAAAGATATTTTTATCAATCGCATTATTATCACTTGCATCAAGTTGCAATGATTATTTAGATATTAAGCAGGAAGGTTATAAAGAGGCTGCCTCTTTTTTTAAGACACAGGATGATGCAATACAGGCAACAAGTGCTATTTATAGTTTTTTAAGAAGCTGGGAGAATTCTGCTTTCCCATACCAGTTTGTATTTGGAGTCCCAGCAGATGATGTGGTTAAAGGATCTAATCCAGGAGATGCTTCTTTTATCAATGAGTATGATAATTTTACATTTACGGTTAGTAATGAGGGGATAAGAGGATATTGGATTGGACAATGGCAAGGCTTAAACAGCTGTAATCAGGTGATTACCAATGTTCCGAAGATTGATATGGACTCTGCATTAAGAACAAGACTGGTTGCAGAAGCAAAAATGTTGAGAGCATACCTTTATTTTAATTTAGTAAGGATATATGGTGGTGTTCCTATTTTTGACGGACTTCAGAGCAATTATAAGGTTCCAAGAAACTCCGTAGAAGAGGTATATAACTTCATTATATCTGATCTTACCAGTGCAGCAGAAATCCTTCCTCAGAGTTATCCTGCTTCGGATTTGGGAAGAGTAACGAAAGGGGCAGCTTTAGGCTTACTTTCAAAAGTATATCTTTATAAGAAAGACTGGCAGAAAGCCTATGATACTTCTAACCAGGTAATGGCAATGGGGTACGACTTAGATCCGGATTTCAATCATGTATTCAGACCGTCAGGAGAATTTGGAAAAGAATCTGTTTTTGAGGTAAACTGCGACTGTATACCCCCATTGAAAGGAAGCCAGTACGCAGAAGTACAGGGGGTAAGAGATCAGTTTGGATGGGGATTCTTTACGCCTTCCAGTGCACTTGAAAATGCCTTTGAGCCTGGTGATATCAGAAAAGAACTTACAATTCTTAGAAATGGAGAAACAACTCCGGAGGGCGATTTAATTGCTATGGGAGATGCTCAGTCTGTAACTACCTATAATCAAAAAGTATATGTGCCAAAAGCTTTGAATAAGAGTGCTTGTGGTTACGGATCTATTCAGAATATCAGGATTTTAAGATTTGCAGAAATTCTTCTGATTAATGCAGAGGCTGCTAACGAGTTGGGA
>NZ_MAYF01000366.1 GCF_001684955.1 Chryseobacterium contaminans
TACCTGCACTGCCCAACAGTATTTTTCCTAAAAAAATAAAAAGAATTTTCAAAGATGGGCAAGAACAGCTATGGGCTGGTTATGTATTAGATAGTTTTTTAATCAAAAGAAAACCCCAAGATGCTGTAGTGCTCATGGGAATCACAGAAAGAGACCTTTACCCTATACCTGAATGGAATTATGTTTTTGGATTAGCATCCTATGAAAACGGTGTTGGAGTAACTTCAATTTACAGATTTGCGAACGGACATTTAACGGATTCTAACTTTAATGAAAGTCTGTTAAGGCTTATGAAGATCAGCTCCCATGAAATTGGACATATGTTTGGAATCACTCACTGTCTCAATGCCAATTGTGTAATGAATGGGACCAATACTCTTTCTGAAACTGATTTTCATTATGCAAGAGCCTGCTCGCTTTGCCAGAGAAAACTCAACTCCAGCATTTCTTATAACAACAAAAAGAGATTGCTTGAATTAAAAGGGTTCTTTGAAAAGCATCATCTTAATTCAGAATTTGCCCGTACTCAACAGGATCTCAACCTGCTCCAATAAACTTATTTTATTTTACAAACCTCATATTCCCCTCCTCTGGAGGGAATGACTCACGCAGATTTCGCCAATCACGCAGATCTTACCTATTCAGGTATAATCATTAATCTGCGGGAATAAAATAAAAAAGAACGGATCCAAGTCCGTTCTTTTTATATGTATCACAATTTTGTTTCTTATTTTCTCTTCAGATCCAAGTCATCAAAATCAAAACTGAAATCCGTAACATCGGAAATCGGTTTTAGTTTTGCAGACTGAGCTTTTCCGTTTTCATCATAATCAAATATAATATAAGCATCCGCATCATAGCTTCTGTCATCCCATTTAATGATGAATGAATTATTGGAATAAGGAAGCAGCTCTCCTTTTAACCTTGGTGAGTTTTTACATGAAATTCTGTAAGTGCTTCCCTGTTGAGCAATCTCCACATCACCGAACCAAACGTCATTATAAGTTCCTGTAAACTGTTCTGCTTTGGGCTGAAGTGCTTTTTCTTTTTTAAAGGCATCTGATTTTGCAAAAGCCTCTTTCTTTTGTTTATCGAAATCTGCATTCACTTTTGCCATCCTTTCTCCGTATGTTTTCAGCCAGTTTCTGTCTGCTACTCCCAGATAAGAATCTTTCACGGTATTGGTAATGGTATTGAAGGCTGCTCCGGATTGTTGGTTCGTTAATACCACAATTCCTAATTTAAGATCAGGAATTAATGTAAACTGCGTTACAGTACCAATTAATCCACCTGTATGCTGCACTTGTTTATGACCTTTTACATCGCTTAAGAACCAGCCTAACCCATATCCGTAGAAACTAGTGTCATAAGGGTTTTTAGCAGCTACTTTATCCGGGATCTGTAAGCTCCAAAGCTGTTGAACATTTTTATCGGAAACTAATTTCTTACCGTCTTTAGTGGTAAAATTGTTTAATAAGCATTCTGCCCAGGTAGTCATATCTTTAATATTACTCATGATTCCTCCGGCAGCATTTCCGGTTTCATTCCAATCGTGAGGAACAGCAATGGCTTTTCCGTCTACAGGAGCGTGGGCATCAATTTTATTGGTTACAGCTTTAGCTCTGTTATAACTTCCAAAACTTGAAGTCATTCCTACCGGCTTCATAATTCTCTGCTCGATAAATTCTGCCCAGCTTAGTCCGGAGATTCTGTGGATCACTTCACCGGCAACAATGAACATGATATTGTTATAATCTAATTTTGTTCTGAAAGGATTTTCAGGCTTCAGATATCTTACGTTGTGAACAATATCATTCACTGTTAAGCTACCACCTTCCGGGAAAAACATCAGGTCTCCCTGTCCCAGCCCTAGTCCGGCTCTGTGAGTAATCAAATCTTTGATGGTCACATTTTGAGATACGTATGGATCGTACATCTGAAACTCAGGAATGTATTTTGACACTTTATCATCCCAGTTCAGTTTTCCTTCATCTGCAAGAATCGCCAGGGCCACACAAGTGAATCCTTTGGAGTTGGAAGCTATTCCTACCAGGGTATTATCATCCATCGGTTGTTTGGAGGTAAGAGAACGTACTCCAAATCCTTTGGAATAGGTAACTTTTCCGTCTTTTACAATTCCTACAGACATTCCGGGAACGTCAAAAGTTTTCAGGGTATTCTGGATCAGATCATCCAGTTTTTTCTCTTCAACCTGTGCATTCGCTAATCCAACGGTTAAAAGAAAAACAAAAAGAGAAAATTTCTGCTTCATTATTTTTTAATTTTCTCAAATTTAGTAAATAACCTTCTTCCGGGGTAAGAAAATTATGATTTATATGGCAGGAAGATGGGAGATGGAGGCTGGAAGTACTATTGAACATTTAATAAAAGGAAATCATTATAAACTCAATGAGTATTTTAAACGAAAATTTAATAATATTGTCTACGATAACTTCCAGCTTCCCGCCTCCATCTTCCTTACTTTAAAAAATTATTTTTTGGAGATCACATTTACTCCCATTAATCTTCCGCTTCCTTTAAGTTTAAACTCAACTCTTGTGTTTTTAGAAACCGGATCATAAGAACTTAAGCCTGAAAAGTTATCCACCTTATTATTAGACATGAAATAGATTCTGTTTTTATATAAGAATGGGTTCTGATAGTTGTAGAAGTTGTCCACTGGAATATCAAGTTTCACCGCTTTTTTAGTCTGAACATCAATTTCGTTCCAGAACCAGATATCATTTCTGTAGCCTACTCCATGCCCGCCGCTGTAATAAGAAGCCGGAGATGAAGGAATGGTAGTGTAAATTTTATTATTGTAAGCAAAAATTCTGTTGAACTCTGCGGGATGTACATAATCTTTGATATCAATTTCAAAGTTAGGATCAAAAATCGTTTGCCCGTTCTTTATTCTTAAAATCTTTGATGAAAAGGCTGATTCCTGAGCTTTCATATCAGATGCCGCTACCATATAAATATCTTTGGTTACCTCATCAATACTCCATAGAACATGATCTGTGAAAAGCCCAAGGTTGGTAGTATTAGGATATTTGGTAACATTTTCTACCTTTTTTGAAGTCAGGTTATATACAGCAACTGCCACTTCTTTGATAAGTGGTTTTACCTGCCAGTTGGATCCTTTTTTACCGATCTGTAGGTCAAGATACAGTTTGTCATCTCTTTTTATTAGGATTAACTGTCCGGCTGCCTGGTAAGCTGTTTCTCCCGGTTCAAGAACAGCAGGATCAATAGTCTGAGCCAATGAAGAAAGATCAATTTCTCCCGTACGCTGCATGGTTCCCGGATTAAAGGTCTGGATCTTCAGCATTCCTCTTGAACCGTCCCAATAGTATCCTTCTGTTTCACTTACCACAAGATAATTAGGTTCAAAACCATTATTTTGAGTAGCGATGAATCCTTTTGAAGATATATTTCCGGCATTATCCGCCGTAAGTTTAGAAAAACCTTCTTCTGAAGAGGCCGCCCCACCAAGTCTGTAAATATTTTCTCCAAAAGCTTTTCCTCCTGCAGAATATGCAATCTGATAGAAAGGTTTTTTATCCGCTAATGAAAGTTCTCCCTGAGGCAGTGCTGAGAATGAATAAATATTCCCACCCCATCCTGCTGTACTGTTATAAATAATCCAACTGTCTTTCGTTTCTGTTGTTGGCTGCTTCTGTTGATCTTCAATAGTGTCATCGCTGCTGCAATGAGTAAAAAGCAAGAGGCTTAATGCAGATAAAATGATTGAAATCGGTTTTGATTTTCTCATGATTATAATATTAAAAAATTGTATACGTTAATTTTAAATGATAAGATCTTGTAGGCTTCTGTGCGTTATAATTATCGTAAAGTCTCTCATTCGTAAGATTATTTACACTAAAATTAATAGCCAGTTTAGGAGCTGTCAGGAAATAGGTAATTCCTACTCCTACATCCACCATTCCCAGCCTGCCATCATTTGGGATCAGAAGATCACTGGATGCAATAGTGGCTTTGGAAAATAATCCAGGTTCAAGATTTTTCGGTACGGGATATAACAGAAAACGATGAACGTAGTTGATGTTATAATACAGTTCTACTTTATCTTTCATTTTGAAGATATCTGAAAAATTCAATCTCAGATAATGGTTCCCGAATAAGTAAGGAATATTCGGCTGTCTGGCATCTTCCCAAATACTTTCAGAGCCGGAAAGGTTTTTAAGCCTTATATCCTGATAGGTAAAATTAAATCCTGTCTGAATATTTTTTATGGGCTGATAATTGATCTCATATTCCAATCCAAGAATTTGGTTGTCATAATAATTCTGATACCTTCCATAAGGATTATCCGGGATCATGAATATTGTGTTTTTGACGTTTCTGTAGAAGAGGTTTAAACTTGTATTCAGTTTATAATTCGATGAAGTATAATCCAGAACAACATTGACGTTATCGCTTTTTTCCGGTTCAAGGTCAGGATTTTCTTTGATTAAAATTCCGTCTCCGAAAATTTCAGTTTCATCGGGAAGTCGCACCGCTTTTTCATAGGATAATTTCAGAATAAAGTTTTTAGGCTTATAACTGATTCCGGCCATATATCCTGATGCGTTTTTATTGCGATCAGATTCCCAGGTGAAATTATACTTATCCGTAGTATATCCTTTAGAACTGAAGAAATAATTCTTTACGCCAAGCAGAGTTTCCACTTTACGGTCAAGCCAATGAGAAACCAGCCCCAAAGCAGCAATATTTTTATTGTAAATAGCCGGAACTTTAAGAACATCCTCACCGTTTACATTGATGGCTCCATAAGGATCGCTTCCCTTTCTTTTCTGATAGAAATACACATTTCCAAATTCCAGACTATGATTATTATTGATCCGGAATGCAGCATTAAGCCTTGTATGAAACATATTGTAATTCATTTTCATATCATTCCCTTTATTGATCTCACCAACACTGTTTTCATTACTGAAAGTGTATTCTCCCAGCCAATTGTATCTGCGTTTGCTGATGTCTACAAAAGAATTGTTATATCTGGCAAAGGCGGTCATCAAATCCAACTTAAGACGATTATCGAAGAACATCTTTTTATATTGTAGATAACCCGTCACATTATTTTCTTTGGCAAAAGCTTCTCCGTAAGGTTTTCTCATTTCAAGATCATTCTGAATCTCCTTATAGAAATGAGAATAGATAAATCCGACTCTAAAGTCATTCGCCCAGCTTTTATTCCTCACTCCGGTGTAAACTTCCATATACGAAGCTTCAGTATCGTCATGAAACCTTTTCGCTTCCACTTTTTTAAGATTGGCTGTTTCCGGATCTATAACATCCCCCAGAATTTTATAATTGTTTTTGGAAAACACATAACTCGCCTGGGTTCCTATATAAAATAAACTGTCTTTTTTTCCCGTAAATACGGCATTAAGATGAGATTTATATGTACTGAATGAGGCAATCTCATTGGATATTTCAAGGTTGTCTTTCTGTATAGGTTTTGAGATAAAATTGATCCCGCCTCCTAAAGCATCTGATGCCAGTGAAATAGGCATTACCCCTTTGTAAACGTCTACCCTATCCAGCATATTGGGAGATAAAACATTCGGATTAAAGCTATGCCCGTAAAATTCAATCGGGACTCCATCCCTGAAAATTCGGACAGCTTTCCCTTGAAGTCCGCCAAGATTCACCTGAAATCCTGATCCTACACCTCCTTCTGTACGAAGCTTAACCCCGGTTGCCATATTCAATATCTCACCAATATTATTAGCTTGACTTTTTACCGCCTGCATATCGACAATCTTAACACTTAATGGCGTTTCTTTAAGCTTCTCGAGCTTCTTTTTACCTCTGATATAAACCTCATCAATATGGTTTGCATCTGAAATTGTTATTTCGTACTTCTGGCCCGACTGGCAATTGATATCTAATGTATCATTATAAACAACTCTACCCCGATACAATACAGACACCTTTACGAAGCCATCCGAGACCTCAGCAAAATCAACAGTTCCCTGTTTTGAAACCTTTTTCTTTTCACCATTCATTACGACATATACATCCTCATGATTATAATTTTTAATGTTTTTAACCATTAAAGTAATCGGACAGGCTGCCAATGTTAAGGAAGAAAGTAGAGAGGTAAGGAAAAATATACGCTTCATATTATATAGTTTCTAATGCTCCGAAATGCTGGAAAGCAATATTTTTTTCCAATGGATAATACTCGTGGCCTAATATTTTGTTGATAATGGTAGCATTTCTATAAGGTCCCATTCCTAAATCTGAAGTAATAATTCCCTGTGAGTCTACACAGCCGTTCTGCATGAATATTTCATTATCATTAACATCAACGGTATAGTTTTCTGAAGATAATAAGGTTCCGTCATTTTCACTTTTGTTCAGACGGCCTTCAATAGGTTGTAAAAAATGAGGTACTTCATAACGATAGCCTGTTGCCAGGATAAGATAATCTGTATCTACTGAAAATGTTTTCTCTTCTTCAAGATGCCTCATCTTCAGGGTATAATTTTCACCATACTCCATATCTTCCAGCAAACTATTGGTTAATATTTTTACAGGAAGTGGCTGTTCTTCCTTCATCTGCTGATGGTACAGTTCATCATAAATGGTGCTGATCAATTCATCATTGATTCCTTTATACAGAATATCCTGTTTGTTGATCACTTCTCTTCTTTTGGCTAACGGAAGTCTGTTGAAATAGGAAATATAATCCATGGAAGTAAATTCATAAGTGAATTTTGAATTTTCCATTGGAAAGAATCGGTCTGCTGCCGTTATCCAGTTCAGTTTCAGCTCTAAATCCGGTCTGGATGAAAGAAGATCAAAAAATACTTCTCCTCCACTTTGTCCGGAACCTAATACCGTAATGGTACTGCCTTTCTTTATATATTGTTTTCTGTGTAAATATTCAGAAGAATGGAAAATATGTTCTTTTGAGAAGCGCTCCGTTATTTTAGGAACATTAGGAATTGAGCCAACTCCTAAGACAATTTTATCCGTGAGATACACTTTCTTTTCACAATTAATAAGATCAATCACTGAAACTTCATAGCATTCATGAATTTCATTATAATCTATTTCTGTAACGGTGTGGCTGAAGTTCAGACTTTCAATTTGTGAGGCTACCCATTTACAGTAAAGGTTATATTCCATTCTGGTGACATAAAAACTTTCCTTAAAACAGAAACGGAAAATTTTACCTTGCTCTCTTAAATAATTGATATACGTAAAAGGACTTTTAGGATTTACAATTGTTACCAGATCTGCCAGAAAAGGAACCTGTAACGTTGTCCTGTCTATCATTAAACCGCTGTGCCATTCAAATCTGGGTGCTTTATCAAAAAAAATGGTTTTCAGATTATGCTCTTCCAGCAAAGCAGCAAGACTTAGATTGAATGGTCCTATTCCTATACCAATGATATCATATTTCATAAATTATCTTTTTCAGTATTCAAGTGTTGTTATGTTGTGATGTTTATTTTCAGGACCGAGTTTTTGAAGATATCCTCTGTTGTTTCATAGAACTTCTCACGATCAAGGAAAGTAAGGTTGGATGTTTTGTAAGGAAGCGCCAGTGATCTGTTGAATTCACATCCTACTTTGGTAATCAGGTTATGCGTTCCTTTATGAGATGCAGAAGCCTCACCTATCATTCTTGTGAGTTGTGGAAAAGAGAAGAAATACTCCATACACATGGCTAATGCATAAGTTGAGAAATGTGGAATTTTTTCTTTTGCAGGAGCAATAAGCATGTGAAAGCCGTAATCTCCCGGATTGAAACGATAGTATTTACCTACCTCATCTTTTATGGCCCAATACAGCTCTAAAGTAAAAATAGGATTGCCATTCAGAAGGCCAATGTAAGGATGAGAATAATCGACTCCCATGTGTTTGATATAGGCTTCTTCAAATTCCTGCTTATCTACATCCATTTCCCAATACTTTTTAGCGTACTCCATATTAGACCATTCATGAAGGAATTCCATATCCGTTTCCGGATTAAAAGCTCTCAGGGTAATTTCTAAAGTTCCGTTATTGAAATACCTTTTATGCAGGATTTCACCATAATCAGGTTTTATCAGCTTTTTGGAATAATGCTTAGGATTAATCAGGAAATTATGCTGCCTGATATATTCTTTCCAGGTATCTTCATTTACACTGTAAACCTGCTTCAGAAAAAGCCTTGCCTCTATGGTTTCATAAATAAAATTCAGGGCATCACCATAAACTTCCCTCAAAGAATCAATTTCTGTATCTATAATTTGATAAAGAATTTCTTCCTCTATCGAACCCAAATAAGCCAAATGCCTCAGAACCGGATACAAATTATAATAAACAACATGGGTTCTTATAAAACTTTCAGCCTTTTCTCTTCTGACAGCAGATCCGTCTGAAATATATTCATCAAAACCAACATTCACTTTATTAACACTTTGACTGATAAATGTATGCTCGACATTACTGTTATAGATCATTCCTTCCTCAATATACTTTCCTACTGCTGTTTTCAGCAATGAATGGGTATATTCTGAAAACCATTGGATAATAGCAGCTTTCTTATCGTAATTGGATTCTAACGCTATATTCTTCGAAATAAATTCTAACAGATTTTCATTCTCGTATCCGAAAAAATTAAATAAGGCTCCTGCCTTTGCGGAATCTATGAAAGAATCAATACTTTCTGCTATTCTTTGGCCTTTATCAAAATACTCATCAAATTCTTCAGAAAAATATTTGATATAGGTTTCTTCTGGATTTTCTATGGCTGTATTTCCACCATAAACAAGGGAAGTAAGAAATCGATAGGCTTCTTCTGCACTCATCTTAATCACTTCACCCATTTTCTTTTCTCTATAGCCTACATCTTTTCCCAGGTAATGAACTCCGGTAGTAGAAAAATGCTTTACAGGAACAATGAAATACGATTCTTTGCCTGTCATATTAATTCGGATGAATTTACTTTCAGAACAACTGTTCATGAACGTTGACAACTCTTCATCAAACTTTGGTATAAGGTCAAAATAATACCAGTTTTTGCTTTCCAATAAGTATAAACCGACACTCATTATTATTTTTGTTTAGATTAAATAAAAATTAAGACAAATATATACATATTTTGTTTCCGACAAATAAATTATTTAAAATACTGAAAATAGATAATTTAATATATTGAATAACAGTACATTAAATTAAATAATTCAACTTAATTAATACACTAAAAAGTGAATACAAGCTTTTTTTCAATCCCCGTTTTTTAGCTCAGGAATCATTTTTAAGCATTCAAAAAAAATATTTTTAAGGATTAGATAAAAAAACAACGAAAAAACAGAAAATGTCTCAATGTGAGACTTTGTAGAAAATTGTAAGATGCAATGACAGATTTTATATTGAACGGAAAATTTTCAGCCTTATATTGAAAAGCTTAATTTTGTTCCTATTAAAGTGTAATCATTTTAAAAATATGAAAAAGTTGATCCCCTTTCTCCTGCTGTTATTCTTTGCAGCCGGTTTTATGAAAAGCCAGGACAGAACCTCCAATCCTTTTCTTTTGCAGACCTGGAAGCTGACTAATCTGGACAATTATATTTATACTTACGAAAAACAAAATATTTTTAATGCCAAAACACCTGGTTTAAAGTTCAGTAAAAACGGAAAAATTATTGGAAACTTAAGCAAATCGGCCAATGGTTATGACCTTAAAGAAGATTTTCCGGGGAAAGTATCAAAGATGGAGAGGTATATTGGAAGCTGGAAAAAAGTTTCTGATACTACTATTGCCATTGTATTTTCCTCCAATAACAGTATGGATGGAACTTTTGTGATTTCAAGGCTTACTGAAAGCGGATTGAAACTAAGAAAAATTTTCAGTGCTGATGTTGAAAAGAAGCTTGATTCAATACGAAGAACCAAAAGTATTTCCTATTAAAACATAATATCTTTGCATAAGCATAAGGTCCAGGCAAAAAACTTTTCCCAAAGCTTCTTTATATTTGCACTCTAAAACATTAAAAATGGCAATAAACAGACTATTCGGTTTCTTCTTATTGGTAGCGGGCTGTAATTTATATTTTTCACAGGATGTAACCATTAAAGACGATAAGGTTCTTTTGGATGGGAAACAAATTCTGAAAGCAGAAAAGATCAATTCAGCACAATATTCTTTCTTTTCTATGAAAGATGATGAAGAAGTACTGATGTACAAATACATGGATAATGAGACACCAAGTTATATACGAGATGATTACTTTATTCTGAACTTTTTAACAGAAAAGACTAAGATAGAAACTACTGACTTCACAAAGATTGTCAATTTTATGAATTCTAAAAAAGGGATGGAAAAACTGGTAAGGTGGCTTTTAAAGGAAAGAGTACTCAATCAGGATGGAGAACTTAACCCTGAGCGTGTAGCTATATTTAAAGAAAAATACGACGAAAATATCACCCAAAGGACCCTTAGATAATGACAAAAATCCTTCTTCTCTCCGATTCTCATTCCTATATAGATGACAGAATCCTGGAATATGCGTCTCAGGCCGATGAAATCTGGCATTGTGGAGATTTTGGAAGCTTGGATGTTATTGAACAGCTGGAAAAAATAAAGCCTTTAAAGGGAGTTTACGGAAATATAGATAATGCCAAAATACAGTCTGAATTCCCGGAAGTTAATCGTTTTTTCTGCGAAAAGCTGGAAGTTTTAATGATTCATATCGGCGGATATCCTGGAAAATATACTCCGTTAACTAAAAAGGAGATTGCTGAAAAGGCCCCTAAATTATTTATATCTGGACATTCTCACATTTTGAAGGCGATGTATGACGAAAAGAATGGCCTTTTACATCTCAATCCTGGTGCCTGTGGGAAACAGGGCTGGCATAAAGTGAGAACCATGATGCGTTTTGTGGTAGATGGAGAAGAGATCAAAGATCTTGAAGTGATTGAATTGGGACCGAGAGTTTAATAAACCTAACAGGTTTAGAGCCTGAAATAGTAAGCAAGGCATTATTGATACAATAAGAAAATGAAAATTGGAGATACAGTTTCTGTAGTGGATGAAGATTTAAGCGGAATAGTCACTTCCGTGAAGGGGAATATTGTGGTTTTTAAAGATGAATACGGCTTTACCCATCAATATCCTAAAGAAAAACTGGTTCCCAAGAATGCTGATCTTTATGAAAATATCCGGGTGGTAAGAAAAGCAGAGCCTAAAAAGATCATTTCTAAAAAACATCAGAAAAATCATTTGGTTTTAGACCTGCATTTTCATAATTTGGTAAAGAATCCCAATGATTATGACAGCTTTGAAAGATTGTTCATTCAAAAGGAAAAACTGATTGAAGTAATAGAGTTTTGCAGAAAGAACAATTTAAAGAGACTGGAGATCGTGCACGGAATTGGAGACGGAACTTTACAGCGCATGGTTCGGGACGTTTTGGAAAGCCAGGTTGGTATTGATTTTTATAATAAGGAAATACTTCACCATCAATCCGGTGCGGTAATGGTAGAATTTCACTAAATTTGCAGGAATTGAAATATGAACGTACTTAATTTACTTTTTACCAAAGACGGATTAATCTACCAGATTGTGAAAAACAAAAGCATTCTGGAGGAAAAATCTTATTTTGTTACTGAAGAAACACCCGCTAACCTTATTGAGGAAAAGCTGGATGAAGTTCTTATCAAACAGCGTTATGATGAAATCCAGGTGATTTCCGCCCTCAATCATTTTACGTTGATGCCGGAAGGTTTTTCTGACCATGATGCCGGGTTTGACCTGATCTCATTCAATGCCCCTGCTGATAAAGAGAAAGAGGAGCTGATGCTTTCCATCAACAAAAAATTCAACATTCAGTTTTATTATACTTTCCCAAAGAATTATTACAAGAAAATAAAAGAACTGGCTATACCGGTCCATTTTAATTTTTCGGGGGAAAAGTTTTTAAGCTCCATTCACAATAAGAATAATAAAGAGATTCATATTAACCTTTATCACAATCAGTGTGAGTTTTTCGCTATTGATAATAAGAAAATCATCCTTTACAACAATCTGGATGTAAATTCTGAGGTTGATTTCCTTTATTTCATCATGTTCACGTTAAGCAAAATAGGCTTTGGCATCAATGAAACCACCTTTTATGCTTATGGTGAAACCACAGAGAATGAAACTTTCATTTCCGAGCTTCAGAAGTTTGTAAAAAATCTGAAGATCGTTTTTGACAATATTCCTAATAAGAATTTTATACTTAATTAGGTTACAGGTCGCAGGTAACAGGAGTAAAATCCAAAAAGAGCCTGACGCCCATAATCTATTACCTAAACCTAATATAACATGTTCAGAATAATATCAGGCAAGTGGAAAGCCAAAAAAATTGCCGCTCCCAAAAACTTTGAAGTAAGACCAACCACGGATTTTGCGAAAGAAGCCTTATTCAGTATTTTGGAAAACAAATACGATATGCAGTCGATTTCTGTATTGGATCTTTTTGCAGGAATCGGTTCTATTTCTTTGGAATTTGCTTCCAGAGGATGCCAGGATGTAACTTCTGTAGAAATGAATCCAAAACATACTGCATTCATCAATTCCACAGCTTCAGAACTTGATATGGCTCTTCAGATCAATGTACAGAGGGGTGATGTATTCGACTGGCTGAAGAAGTTCAGAAACAAAAAATCTTTCGAAATTGTATTTTCGGATGCTCCATTTGAAATGGAAGAGAAAAAATATTATGAACTGATTTCTTTAGTGCTGAATAACAAGTTCTTGAAAGAAAACGGAGTTCTTATCGTAGAACATCAAAGCCGTATGAAACTGGAACACCCTAATTTAACAGATACCAGAAAATACGGGAACGTGAGTTTCAGTTTTTTTGATCCGAATAAAGAAGATAATCAGGAACTTTAGTTCTTGATTATTTTTTTTGAATTAACCGGAGCTTCTATACCCCATTGGGTAATTGCTTCCAGCACAGGCAACAATGTCTTTCCAAAGTCTGTTAAGGTATATTCTACCATCAAAGGTGGTTTCTCAGTATATACTTTCCTGTCAATAATATTATCCTCCTCCAGTTGTTTAAGCTGAAGGCTCAGTGTTCTTTCTGTAATGGTAGGAATATCTTTTCTCAGTTCGTTATACCTTTTCGCTCCATCAATCAGATGATGTAGAATTACAGCTTTCCATTTTCCCCCTATAAATCTCATCGTTACACTTGTACAGCAAGGGTAAGATTTGTTATCTATTGTATACATTTTTATACTATCATTTTTTACCGTTATTGCAAAGTTAACAAACTTAAATTAATTTTGTAACTATAAAAATGATAGTATAAAATTATGAACTTTTTAGACAAAATGAAAGCACGTTATACTGTGAAAAAGTATAACCCGCAAGGTAATATCAGCGAGGAAAAAATTTCTCAATTAAAAGAAATTCTCAACTTAAGTCCTTCATCCATTAATAGCCAGCCATGGAATTTTGTTTTCGTTAATGATCCGATATTAAAGAAACAATTGGCCGAGAAATCATACTTTAATAAAGAAAAGGTGTTGGATTGCAGCCATTTAATCGTATTTCAGGTATTGAAAGATATAGAAAATTTTGAAGAACAGATTGAAGAAAATCTCCCGGAAGGCGCTGTTAACTATTATCAGACCATGGTGAAACCTAAAGGAGAAGAGGCTATAAAAGCTTGGCTGGGACATCAGGTTTATTTATCATTAGGTGTACTTTTATCCGCCTGTGCAGCAATGGGAATAGATTCCACCCCAATGGAAGGAATTGAACCTGAAAGTTACGATGTCATTCTGAATAATGAAAAATATGAAACACTTTTTGCTGTAGCAATCGGGGAAAGAGATGAAACAGATGCCAATCAGCCTAAGTTCAATCCGAAGAAAAGATTAAAAGCGGAAAAAGTAATTCTGGAAGCTTAATTTTAAACACAATCCACACAAATTCTCATATAACTAGCCACAAACATCTGTGCAAATCTGTGAAATCCGTGGGAAATAAAACTCTCTGATGATGTAAATCAGACAAATCTCATCATTCGCGAGATCTGTGAGAAAAATATTCAGAATAAAATTCATTTTCAAACATAATATTGAGATTGCTTCGCTACGCTCGCAATGACCAATAAAAAAGTCTGCCTCATTATGAAGCAGACTTTTTATTTATAATACTTTAAGTTCTAAATCGATGGTTTTACCGAAGAATTTTTTGGATATCTTTTCAAAATTCTTGGTGATATCGGAAAGATAAAAATGATAATTCGGTTTGTTATTATTCTCGTTCAGAAGATTGTATTTATCAAGGATAATCTTCAGATGATTCGCTACAATATTAGGAGAATCAATAACACGCACTCTGTTTCCATAATATTGTTTGATCTCGTCAATTAATAATGGATAATGCGTACAGCCTAAAATTAAGGTTTCTATATTTTTTAGCTTGTTATTGCTTAAATAATTGTAAATAATAGCATGGGTAATCGGATGGTTTTTGAAACCTTCTTCAATGGCCGGAACCAATAAAGGAGTAGCCAATTCATCAACCTTGATCCATTTATTGTGCTTTCTGATACTCTTTTTATACAACCCGGAATTCACGGTAGCTTTGGTAGCAATAACCCCTACATTATTGTGGATCTCATAAGATACTTTTTCGGCTACAGGATTAATAACATCAATAACAGGAACTTTTCCCGCTACCGACTGCATCACTTCATTCAAAGCATTGGCTGTGGC